>JBFMFJ010000338.1:0-4378 GCA_040752235.1 Candidatus Zixiibacteriota bacterium
ATCGTCCAGGAAGCGATGCAGATATGAACCGCTGACCTGCACATTGTCGATCGGGCTTATCTTTCCGCGCCCGCCTACGAGTTCATCGTTATCGTCACGAAGGTAATCGTAAGTAATCACGATATAAACAGGATCAGCCGTCGGTGATTCACTGGCCACCGGCTGATGCAGCAGCACCCTGCCGCGCAAATAATCGATATTGTAATCAATGTCGCGAACGAGAGTCTGCGTGGAAATTACGATGGTTTCGTTGAACCGGTCGCGCGTTTCGATTTTCACTTCCTCACTTCCGCGCGTGACCGGCGCATGGGTCAGATCATAGGGTCCGCTTGTACCATCGGCGCGTATCCCGACTGATGTACCTTCCCTGAATGATTTACCCTCCAGTTTACCGCCGACCGCTTCCACCCCGACCGGGCCGTCGTGAAGATCGGCATAAGCCCCGAACAAGGACCGCTTGTGAAGCGTAAATTTGGAGTTGCTGAAGCTTGGACGGAGCAAACCGCCCTCGATGAGACCGTGCTCATCGGATTCAAGCCGTAAAAGCAGCTCAAGTTTGGCCGGATCCTGCGGCTGAGTCAACAGGCGCTTATCGAGATTTTCAAGCTCCCACTGCCGGTTGGGGTCATACAACCCCTGGCCGGTGAAGCGCCAACTGTCCCAAATCGGTTCTGTCGATTGGGCCGACATTTTCAGTCGAAATATGGAAGGGTCATAGGTTTGATATTCTTCGCCAATACGCGAATCGACAATGGCGGCCCCATTGATCAGAAATCCGCCGGTCGTATTTCCATTGGCGAACAACGACATACGATAATTGGTCGAAAAATCGGCCTTGAGATTCGGATTGGCCTCCTCGAAGGCATCCGTATTGCCGCTGATATCAAGCGCATGTAGAGACACTTCGCCAAAGCCAAGCAGGAGCAGGTCCTTATGATTTTTCGAGGAATCGTACCACTCGAAAATTTTGGCCCGGGGTGACTGTGCCGCGAAAAATAGCAGCAGAGCAATAATTATCCCGGATTTTGTGCAAGCAGCTTTTAGAGACATTTGCTTATACCCCGTCTCTTAAGTGAACAAAATATTGCCGGTTTTGGACGGCGGAAATAACTACCGCCGAGTGCTGGATAAGAATCAAGAACGAAATTAATTTATTGTACATCACGCTGGAGATAATATATAACCGTATCCAGTTATGTCAACCCTATTTGCACGATAAGGCACTGTCTTCCCGAGAATTAGCCATAATTGTATAAATAATAAACAGGAAATTTCCCGCGACAGATTGAAACTTCCTGATTGTGCATTTTTTGAACAATGAAGACAATTTTGAACTTGTTTTCAAAACCTGTTTTTACGTCTAATTAATTTTAAGTTTTCATCTGTAGGTACTCAGAAATGATAAAACCATAAAAGTAACAAAATGCTGATGCTTAAAGATTTGAAGTTTTTTTGAGATACTGTCGTGGGGCGTTATCTTACTTTTTTACCGTGAAATGCTGCAATAGCGGCAATTTATATAAGCCCCTATTTCCTAATGGATTCGGCTTTATTTCATTGACGAATTACAATTTATTTTTTATATTGAATTACTCATTTGCGGGTATCCGAGGCTTCTTACTATTTCCGGGTCGGGCGACCGGGTATCAGAATTGAATTATTTTATAAACATATGCCTACTAATCAACTTCAATTTTTTTAATTTTGAGAGGAGGTGGTTTTCTCAGGAATTTAAGAAATAAAAGGTCTGGTACAAGGAGAAAATAATTGGGATCTTAAACAGCGTTCTTTATAAGGAGAGAAAGAATGACAAGAAAATTAATCATGATTTCCATACTCTCCCTGTCTATTGTCGCCTTTCTTACGCTTTCAGTTTATGCCGCCAAGTCCAAAAATGAAAATATCGGAAAATACAGGGAGTATATTACCAAGAACTCCAAAACCAAATTGGCGGGAGCCGAAAATTATACAGGATATTTCACTCCCGGTTCCGAAGCCTCGCTGGATTTTGATGCTGTGCAATCGGCATCACCTGGTATCCAGGTCGGTATCACGACCTATGATCTCCAGAGCAATACCCGTATGAACCGCCAGATTGATTGGCGCGGAAACCAGAATATGCACATAATCTGGATGAAATCGACGACGACGGTAATGTCCAGTCTTGACCGTGGCACCGGCTATGAAATGTTTGACTCGGATCTTGGTTCGTTTACATTTCAGGGTGTCGGCGGAGGCTGCGACATTCACCCACGCCTTGGTCCCGGAGTGAACTATTCCGGTTATGTCGGCCTGGATGTCGATACCGAAGGCAAGGTGGTGATAGGAAATCATCATGATGAAAGTGCGGGCTGGCTGACAACCGTCTGGTATGATTTTGAGCCGGCCGCCTGCTTCTTCTCACCCTATAAGAGAAGACTGCCCGACTCGGTTTCCAAGTTCGGTGTCCCGGCGGATCAGATTGCCTCGGGAGAATGGCAGTTTATCTGGCCGCAGATGGAATATCATGTATTCGAAGGTGATACCGTAACGCATGTTTTTTCCATGCAATATGAGGAGGAAATCGATCCTTCCTTCGTTCACTATTTCAGGAGAGTCGGTTCCGATACTCTCGGCGCCTGGGATTATCCGCCGATGATAATCGATACCGTACCGACCATATCGCAGAGCGTAACGGCTTCGCGGGTCAGCGGCAAAGTGGCCCTGGTCTGGCAGGCTCCTCCCGGCGCCTACCCGGGCGATCCGGAGTCATGGGATCGTGACTGGCTCGATCCCGGCCTTGGCGTGAATCAGCGCCTAAACGATATTTATTATATGATTTCAACCAACATGGGCGCCTCCTGGAGTTCCAAGGTCAACATGACTGCTTATGACTCCACGGTCGGCGGCTTCCTCGGCCACGGCGATATGTCCGTCCTGATCGACAGCGACGACATTCTGCATATTCTCTGGCCGGCCCGTATTATTGATCCCACTGATCCGACCGTCGGCGGCCTCGGAGCTTATACCTATTTCTGGGGCTCCCGTATGCTTCACTGGGATGACAACAATAACGAAATCAGAACGGTGAAGGACGCCAACTGGGATATTACGCAGGATATCATCGTCGATAGTGTCTGCACCGGTGGCGCCTGGAACGAAATGAGCTTGGGCAAGCCGATGTTGTCCGAATGCGAGGGCAAGTTCTATGCGGTCTTTGTCCAGTTCCAGGATCTGGCCCACGGTCTGTATACCGACTGCGCAGCCCTGAGTCTGACCACCGCCGGATGGCGTGGAACGGCTAACGGCGAGTTGTACATGTCGGTATCGGACAACGGCGGTTACAACTGGGACGTTGCCCGCAACCTGACCAACACCCCGACCCCATGGTGCGATACGGGTGTGGCGGCGACACTCCCCTGCGAATCGGATCACTATCCTTCGGTCTCCCGTTTTGGTATGCAGGCCGGTTCGGCCGACTTCGATGTGGTCCCGGTTGTCGATCCTTCGGGTGGCAGCTATGCCGGCGATTATTATCTTGATGTTCTCTACATCAATGATAAATTCCCGGGTTCCTGCATGCAGGATGCCGGTATCTGGACCACCAATTCCACCAAGTGGTTCCGGGTTCCCTGTGTTGATCCTGTCCCGAATCCCGTACTGGCTTATTCGCCGAAGGAAATCACCCAGCCGACATGGGTCAAGCCGGGTGAGTCTCTAACAAAGGCTGCCAAGCTGGAGAACATTGGCAACGCCGCTTTGACTGTCAACTCGGTAACAACGGTCGAAATCAACGGTACTTCCGGCTGGCTTGATGTCAGCATTTCCGGGACATTCCAGATTTCACATCTGAGTCCGAACTTTCTTGATTATGACATTTACCTTAACGCCGGCGGTGCGATTACGGTCGGACCGGCGGTTGCAACCGGTTATGTTGTTATTTCTTCGAATTCGCTGGGTGGCAGCGTTGATTCCATTTCGGTTGAATTGATCGTGGCCGATACGGTTCAGTTCCCCGAAGTCCTCAGTGTCCGTACCGATTGCAAGCGTCTTGCTTTCAATAACGCCGGTAATTACGGTAACAGCGGTTCCGGCAATAGCGGAGGGTATAACCTGGACTTCTTTGACGACTGCGACACGACCAATAATGTGGCCGGTGCCGACGATCACGCCAGAGTGTACCTGTATGACGGCAGCCCGATTCTTTGCTATATCGATGCCGGCGACACCATTCTCAATTACTATATGTTTGATGGCAATTGGCTAAGCGACGACGGTTTCCGCCCGATTGAAGGTGCGTTTGCCGATTCGACAACTTATCCCGATTATCAATACGGTTATTCGGGACATTATCTGTCGAAGGACTCCAACATCGTCATGGAATCCGAATACTTTGCAC
>JBFMFJ010000339.1:0-4376 GCA_040752235.1 Candidatus Zixiibacteriota bacterium
GTAACGAAGCGATTTTGTCGGCATCCTGATAATGCTCCAGGCTGAGGCCATCCATTTTGGTGAAGAAGTTGATAAATCTTTTGAGCGATGTCCCGCGCTTCAATGAAAAATCCTTGCGGCCTTCCTCTCCCCCATCATACCTGAAGACATGACATGTCTCAATTACCTTCATTCTGTAGAGCAATAGCATTTCTTTCGCAAGGGACTCGAGGATTTTGCATGAGGACGATATTTCCGGAATTTGCGAAAACTCAATACTGTCCCATTCGTCGTTATGCTGCCCAAGATATGAAAGGATAGATGAAATAATTTCGTTCTTATCTTTGCCGAGGAAATCGCAATAGTCGGCGTTGGGTGTCCCGATAAAACGAATTACTTTGCCGCCGCTTTCTTCAGTCCGCATAAGCGGTGCCAGACCGATAATAGAATTATTTTTGCGCGCAGCCAGTATATAAAGCTCGTGATCGGAACCATAAACCTGCCACCAGGTTGACAGCCATTCATGAATCATAAAAATCGAATCGAATTCACTCTGCGCAAGCAGATCATTCCAGCCTTCCTTAAGGCTCTCAAAGCCTTCGAGTGAATCGATTTTCACAACTTCAGCCATACCGTTTCCCGACTACCTTCCCTGCAAAAAATAATAAAATCCGGAAAGCCGGGCACGAAATTCCCACTTGCCGGTATCGGCGCCGATATTTATACGTTTTATTCGGTAATTATCATCCGCAGGGTCATGGAGACCATCGATTGTCGTCAGCGCTGCTTTGAAACCGTATTTCTTTAGAATATTTATGGTCTCCTCATTGAAATCCTCTGCACGTCCGTTGGGATAGGCAAAAACCGGAATAGTACTTATGCCCCATTCAACAAGTTTATCCATCCCGCCCTTGATTTCTTTTTCCTGTTCCGAAGCGGTCATGGTCGAAAGAATCGGATGAGAGTTGGTATGCGCCCCAACGGAAAATTGTCCTGTCTCCGAAAGCTCTTTGATTTGCGCCGGACTCATCAACCCGAAAACATCATAATCTTTAATGTCTCCTGATGCAATGTTATTAAAGACATGATTCAGAATTTCAGAGCGTTTGCTATGCGGGGTTGCCTTGAGTTTAAATAATAATTTCTTTATGCTATCGGCGCGCTTGTCGGTATCCGTTGCAAGTTCCCAAACACCAAGATCAAACTTCGATAAATCCAGGACGCTCTGCTCAAGACCAATCAACGCAACATACAATTTATCCGTCCACATCATTTCATTTTTCTCGGACAGTGACGGCAGGACAAAACAGACCGCCTGCAAATCATTGTCTCTTAGTACTGGCAGAACGGTTGTAAAATTATTCAGGAGGCCGTCATCGAATGTGATGACAACACTATTCCCGACCTGATTTCCCCCGGCATATATATTTTCCGGCCCGACAACATTGTATTTTTTCCTGATATATGCGATCTGGCTCAGAAATTCATTCTTGTCCAGCAGAGTCCAGTAAAACGAAGGCATTTTTATATCGGAAACACCATGATACATCAGGACTCTGATCTTATTCGAGTTCAATGACCTGAAAAGGCGGTTTATACCAATCCAATCCGCCAGTATCAGGATAATATTTATAATCAGCCGCTTCATAATTTCATCTTGGCATTATTCTCTATTCGAGGATTTTTTTGTAAAAATCCTCCGTCTTTTTAACCCTAGCAGGGACACTGAACTTTGACTGCGCATATTGCCTCGCGGTTTCGCCCATCTTTTTCGATTCGTCCGGATTCTTAAGAAGCCAGTCGATTTTTTCGGTCATCAGTTTTTCATCCCATTTGGGAATTATAAAACCGGTTCTGCCGTTATCGATGATCTCATCATTGCCGCCGGTATCAAAGGCGATTGCCGGGAGGCCCGCAAATAAATATTCAATCAGAGCGTTGGAAAGCCCCTCCGATTCCGAGGTCAGCACCCCGATATCGCTCATTTGCAGAATGTCATAAACCCCTTCGCCGGCATAATAGAAATGCACTCGTTCACCAATACCGAGCTGTTCGGCCCGTGATTTCAAATCATCAAGCAGCGGCCCCTCACCGACAACCAGGAGATGCACCGATTTATTTTCCAATCCTGCCATGCAGTTGATTAATCGATCGATTCTTTTTACCGGCCTCAGATTGGCCACCATAACAACAACCGGAGCATTCTCAGGGATTCCAAAGTCGGTTTTGGTTTTCGGTTTGCCTTCGGCCCGCCGCTTTAGCTCTATACCATTGTGAATGACCTCTATCTTATCCTCGGGAAAATTCTCGGTCTCGACGACAAGCCTCCTGATAGCATGGGCATTGACCAGACAGTAGTGCGAGGCTTTTGCCAGTCTTTGCATTATTTTGAGTTTGCCGGGAGTAGCCCACCAGCCCATTTCTCTGCGGCAGAAAATTATTTTTTTCATCCGGGCCAGACGACCGGCAATGGTCCCGATAATTCGGCTGTCGAAAAAATAGACCTGGAGAATTTTCGCTTTTCTTTTGCGAAGGAACCGCGCAATACGCAGAACCGCTTTGACCGAATTGAATGACAAAAAGCGGGATACATTCAGATAAGTAATCCCGCAGTCGATTTCGATATCCTTGTCCGGCCATTTAGGCCTGAGATTGAACACATACGGTGTGAAACGCGACCGGTCCAGATGATCAATCAAAATTGCCAATTGATTTTCAGTCCCGCCGCCCCGGTAGAAATTATCTATGACATACACGATGGGAATCTTTTCACTGTCTTTGGTTGCCGCTCCGTTCACGAGATCACTCCATTATACTTTACCTGTCAGTCTATCATGAATTTACTATATCCATATATATTTTCTCAAGCAGCTCCGCCTGCTTTTGATAGCTGTATCTTTCCCTGACGGTCTCAAAACCTTTTTCGCCGTATTCATCCATTTTGGCGGGATTATTCAAAGCCTGAAGCAATCCCTCACCCAGCGCTTTGGGATCTTCCGACGGAACCAGCAAACCGTTTTGTCCCGGCTCGATCATCTCCGGCACTCCCCCGACGGCGGTCGAAAGAACACCCAGTTTTTGCGACCAGGCTTCCAGCACCACATTCGGCATACCTTCCGAGCGTGACGGCAGCACCATAAAATCGGCCCGCCTGAAAATCGGCTTGATATCATCGACGAAGCCACAGAATTTAATCACGTCCGTTATGCCGAGTTTTTCCGCCATGTTCTTCAGCATTTCCTCATCGGGGCCATGCCCGTAGATTGAAATCATAAACGGCGGAGGGGATTCCCTGATAAGCGAGACCGCTTCGAGCAAGATATCATAGCCTTTCTCCCGGCTTAACCGGCCGGCGGCAACAACATTCAATAAATCTTCCGAGGCTCGATTGTTTCTTCTATCTCGAATGATACTCTCATCACACTCAATAGCATTAAATACCACTTTTATTCGTTCAGAATCAATACCGCGTCTTACCAAAAGCCCCTTGGTTGTTTCCGAGACCGTCAGAATCGCCGGGATTTTCTTCAGGTAAGTCCAGTTGATCCAATTATAGAATTTATCCTTGGTGTCTTCGGCCGTCCAGCCCCGGAAATGCGCGGCCTGTCGGCAGCGAGTTTTCTTTACGGCATAATGTGAAAAGAAATTCGACTTATAATCATGCGAGACTATCAGGTCAATCCGGTGATTTTCTATAATATTTTTGATCTTATTGATAAGGCGAATATCGCCGGCAAAGCTGTCGGGAATGACAATAGTCTTGATACCGGCATTTTCACATTCGGATAAAAACTGACTGGATTTGTCACCCCTTATAAATGAGCCGCACAGCATTTCGAATTTTTTCAAATGCCGGCACTGACCGATGATGGCACGTTCCGGTCCCCCAAAAAATTCCGAACTTCGCAGGTGCAGAATTTTCACTTCCCCTCCACCAGACTGGAAACGAATTTCTCGAGTTTGGCGGCCAACTGATCCCAGCCGTACTTCTCTTCCACCTGTTTTCTCCCGGCTTCACCCAAAGATTCGACAAGTCCGGGATCCTCGAGCAATTTCAATACTTTTGCCGCAAAGCGCTCCGGGGTGTCGGCAATCAGCAAATGTTTGCCCTCCTGCAAATCCAATCCTTCGGCCCCGATGGAAGTGCTGACTACCGCTTTTCTCATGGCGAGAGCATCAAGAATCTTGAGCCTTGTGCCGCCGCCGATTCGAAGCGGGACTATATACACATCACCTTCCTCCATATAAGGGCGGACATCATCAACCGCACCGGTAATCTTCACCCCTTTGACTTTATTGAGGGACATTATATGCGGTGGGGCATTGCGCCCGACAAAAACCGCTTCCACATCGGGTCTTTCCTTATAAATCAATGGAAGAATATCTTTTACGAAGTA
>JBFMFJ010000340.1:0-4366 GCA_040752235.1 Candidatus Zixiibacteriota bacterium
ATAACCCCGGTTGAAAAAATCAGATCGTCATAAGCTGATGTGGGATGTGCCGCCGTATCAGCCGGATGATCCGTGAATTGAACCAGGATGAGTAATATGTTGTCCGTATTTCGCGGTCTTTTGCCGGCGGCCTCATCGAGGTCGGCCTGGATTTGGGGATTGAATTGCGGCATAGCCCGCTTGGCGGCTTCAGGAATCGGAATCTTCAGTCGCTCGGTGTACCATTCCCCCGGCGCCGGCGGCATAATGGCTCGGGCCGTCAGACCCATTGTGGCAATAGCCAAAATCAACAGAAACAGGACGTTTGCAACTAATCTCATGGCTGAATCTCCCCCGTGGAACTTTTTATGTTGTCTTATCAATGCTGCTTTTTCTCAACTCAATAACCTGTGAATTGCGGGCGATGAAGGCATCTTATTCGACTGTCGATTCGGTCATATGCCGAACCGAATGAGGCAGTTTCAGATTCCCGGCAAGTACTGAAATCAATATAACGGATTTTCCGGTTTCGTCAATAAATACCTTAAAAGGACCATTTCAGCCTTATATAATGGCCGGAGCCCGAGAACAGCCTCCAGTTTATTGGTTTTTTTGAAAATTGAATCTTTCGATTTTATCAGAAAAAATGAATCATTTTCGGGAAAATCTTATCTAAAATATTAAATGAGCAGTAATATCTAAAAGGATAGTGACTTTTACATAAGAAAGAGCGTGAATACCAAAAACGAAGGAGATATTGTCTTGTCGGATATTAATACCAATATAGAACAACCGGTTGGGCTGCCCCGGCTCGGCGCCCCGGCCCCGCAATTCGAGGCGGTGACTACCCATGGAAAGCTAAAACTGGAAGATTTTAAAGGAAGCTGGCTGATACTGTTCTCGCATCCGGCCGATTTTACCCCGGTTTGCACCACCGAATTTATGGGCTTTGCGAAAATATATCCCGAACTGCAAAAGCTGAATACCCAATTGCTGGGATTAAGTGTGGACAGCGTCTATTCTCATATTGCGTGGATGCGTAATATCGAAGAGAAAATGGGCGTAAAAATTGAATTCCCGGTCATTGCCGACCTGGATATGAAGGTGGCCAAAGCCTATGGGATGATTATGCCGGGAGAAAGCACCACCGAAACCAGCCGCGCCGTCTTTATTATCGATGACAAACAGAAACTTCGGGCGATGATTTATTACCCGCTTTCCACCGGTCGGAATATGGATGAGATTCTAAGGGTGGTCAAGGCTCTCCAGACCACCGATGCCCATGGTGTGGCAACACCGGCCAACTGGCAACCGGGCGATAAAGTAATTGTCCCGCCTCCGCAAACACAGGAAATGGCCGAGGAGCGGGTGGCAAATAAGCAGTTTGAGTGTAAAGACTGGTATTTCTGTAAAAAGGAACTCAAGTAAGGAGTCTGATGATGGGATGCGTCAATCCTGACGGTACGATTACCTCATCGGCTCGCCGGATGCTCCAAATATTGACGGAGCCCATGACTCCCGAAGAAGCGGCCAGAGCGGCGGGACAGCCGCTTTTCAAGGTGCGCAGCAGCCTTCGCGAGATGGTTGAATCCGGATTAATCGAAAATGAGGGAGATCGTTATCTGATTACAGAATCCGGCCTGCAGAAATTATCGGGATGAGGTTAGTGAAGCCTCCCTATGAATAGATTACAGCATTGTATGGGTCTGATGTGAGAAAACCGGCGGGGAACTCCCCGCCGGTAAAAAAATTGCTTTGCCAAGCTGGATATTTATGGATAAGTTGAGTATTAAATTTAGGCTTGGAAAATAGTATGATTGGTGATTCGCCTCAACAAAAAGACTCCTTCGAACAAAGAATAATTGCCGTCCTGAAAAAAATCCCCAAAGGCAAGGTAGCCAACTATGGACTGGTCGCCGCCGCCGCCGGAAATCCTCGCGGAGCCCGGCAGGTGGTCAGGGTACTGAATTCCTCATGGGAAAAACACAAACTCCCGTGGCATCGGATTATTAATCGCGAAGGCAAAATATCGCTGCCGCCCGGCCGCGGTTATGAACTCCAGAAGGCACTTCTTGAAAAGGAAGGGGTGGTGTTCGGCCCCGGTGATGTTGTTGATTTTGAACGCTATCTATGGTCCCCCAAATAATTACCGGAATGAGAATGATTTTAAGAATGACAGAGCGGATTTTTTATGGGCGGCATTGTGAATGTATTCACATCCGTATTGCAATAAAATGGAAGATAATAGATATAATAAATACTGGAGACACTAAATGAAAAAGCTTGTCCTTTCTTTGGGAATAATCACTGTTGCTCTTGGAATCGGCGGGTGCGGCCTCTGGTCGAATATGATCAATACCATGCTGCCGTCGCAAAACCGACCGGTCAAGGTTGAATTTGCAGTTGAAAAGGAAACCGCCGAAAGTATGAAAGCCATAGCCGATGACCTTAAAGCCGAATATGGCCGCGATTTCCCGCATGCCCAACGCTTCCTGGATTCCGGCGTTTTTGCTTACGAAGGGCCGAAAACCTGCCTGGGCTGTCACAGGTATATCGAAGTTGAAGACGCCGTTACCGGCCAGACAAAGACGGTCGATCTGATGGAAAACCTGACGACTTCGGCTCATTATACTTTCTATTCCTCCAAACATCCCAATGTCTATGGATTCAACGGCAAGCTGGCCGACGATTTCAAGATGGGCAAGATTAACCGTCCCTGTCCCAAGCCAGGCTCATTTGCCATGACCGCCTGGGCGGCCCCGGTGATACTTGAGAACGGCGATACCCTTTCCGAAGGGTGCGGTCAGTGCCATGTCGGCGGACAGCCGACCGCACCGCTGGGTGAGATGATGCCGGGATACAGCACCGACAATGACGAAAAGGAAGCCATTGACTGCCTGATCTGTCATGCCGCCGCCTACGATATGAATCAAAAACAGGTGAACAGGGGAGAGGACGGCCGCTGGCACTGGGGGCAGGACCGCTCCATGCGGACCGCCATGTCGGTAACACCGCCGACCGCCCAGAACTGCCTGCGCTGCCACCAGCATAATTTCGGCGGCGATATTTATGTCGATGAAGCCGATTCATCATACCATCAGAGTCTGGTCAACACAGGACACGAGCGGCCGCGAGTGCTGCATCCCGGAAGCAAGCGAGGAACACCATACAACCCGACCTGGGACGTTCACGCCGCGGCCGGTATCGATTGTATCGAGTGTCATAAGACGGAAGGTCATTATATCGCTAAAGGAACGCATACGACCACCATGATGGCCAACGACCTGCCGGGTGTGGAAGTCGCCTGCACCAATTGCCATGATAAGGAACCTCATCCCAGTGCGTCCGAATGGGGTGATTTCTATAACAGCCACACCGATAAGATCGCCTGCCAGACCTGTCATATTCCCTCACTTCAGGAAGACAATGCCACCTATCGTGATTTTGCCACGCCTATATTCGAGGAACACCCCGGTATATTTGTCTATACCGATACCAGGAAAGAAACCGAGCCAGGCAAAGGGATTGTCTATGCCTGGTGGAACGGCGATGCCACCTTCCTGGGCAATCCGATCGGCGATAACCCCAATGGATTGAATTTGTATAAGTTCTACAATCCGACCCATATCTGGCCCGAGTACGCCGATTTCGGTTACAATGCCTGGTATGAAGAAGTCATGCGCCCCATAGCCAAAAACGGTCGGCCCTCGAAAATTTATGCCATGAAGCTGTTCAACGGCCGCCAGCATATCGATCTCCAGAACATGGGACCTTTCGGCGGCATGTATCTACCGTACAATCTGCCCACTTACTACAAAACCGGCAATCCGGACAAGGCGGCTATGGTGGAGATGGAGAATCCGATGATGGAGATGATGTACGGCTGGATGTTCAAAGTGTATATGATGAATGAATTCATGGATTTCATGGGTATTGACAGCTGGAACACTTCCGCCTATGAGCAGGCCTCGAAAATCGAAAAAGTGGAGCCGCGCTGGATACCTCAGGATGCGCTTCTGGAAATCAGCCATGCCATCCGCAAAAACGGTGCCCTGACCTGCAACAACTGCCATTCGCCGGAAGGAGTTATGGATTTCCGAGCGCTCGGCTACGATGCCGATGCTGTGGAATCCCTGATGGAGCCCAGAATGTAATAAATTATTGTCAGTCTTTCACCAGCCCCGGGGATTAGCCCCGGGGTTTCTTATTAATTTTTTGAAAAACTTATTGTCCTGCAAATTCTTAGTTGAAGACCAGAGGCTCGCCAAGGCAATACAATAAAGACCTTATTTCTATTAAAATAATTATTAGGTTTTTTGTCCGATTTTTGTATATTGTTAGTTATTAACGTCTTACAATTCAATAAGAGAGGGTGTATATGCGCTTT
>JBFMFJ010000341.1:0-4335 GCA_040752235.1 Candidatus Zixiibacteriota bacterium
GACGAGGCAAAATAAAGAAAACCGATTCTCCGGGGTGAAAATAATTTCTGAATGGTTTCGATATCCGATTCGATTTTCCCGGGATGGTATGTAACAGTCAGGTTTTGCGCGACAGGCCGTCCGGCATTATCTATAAGACCCTGCTCCAGGGGATCAAACTGACATATCGCGACAATGGCCCCCTTATAACCGGCGGCCAGCAAATCTTCCACAACCCAGGGTCCGGCGGCGATGACGATATTGATGTCCTTCATCCGGGCATAATCACGGCCATATGAGCGGCAAATCTCACGTTTCCACTCGGCGCTTCGATAGCCCGTGGGGTCGAAAATAAAATCCAGGCTGTCGCCGGCCATTTCATCCAGTGCATCCTTAATGGCAGTACTAAGAATCTTATGCGAAAAGTACTGGCCCGCCTCAAAGTAACCTACTTTTATTACTCTTTTGGCATTTTGCGCGAAGACAACGGATGCCGACAACAAGGCCAGAGCGAATATATACAGCACAATCTTTTTCATCATTTGACCAACCTCAACATTATCGATATTTACTAAATTATACCAAGATAAGGCAAAATGTTCTGGTTTTCAACTTTATTAGAGAAGCGAGGTCAAATCAGCCGATAAGCCATAAACAGCGGGAACAGCACTTTTAAAGAAATAATCATTCCGAGAGCGATAAAGGCCGCCTTCAGCCAGAGCGGTTTTGCCGAGGTCCCGACAATCATGTAAATCGGGAAAATAATCAGGTAATGCCTGTAAATCGACAGGGTGGTGCCGGTCGTCAGGGAAAAAAGGTAAAGGACAAGGGCAACAATCCATAGTTCCTTTTTCATCCGATAAGGGATGAAAAGCAGGAAAGCCAGACCATACCAGATTATGACCAGATTTTCAGGGCTCAGGATAGGCGTTTTGACCAGACTTTTCAGCATTATCCAGACGGGAAAGGCCCAGGTCCGGTCATATTTGGCCTGGAAATGTAACTGCAGGAAGAAATCATCGAATTTAAAATAAAAATATGTCCATAGCAGGAAGAGACCCAGCCCGAAGGGGATTATGTAAGCCGCCAGGCGCAGCCAGTATGAGATTTTTTTATCAGGCATAGCGAATCGCCGAGACTCCGCCAGATACCATACCAGCGGAACGACGGCGATCAGGATTCCTGTCGGATAGGTCAAGGACAGGGCCATGGCGGTCAGGAACAGGAATATATTTCGCGCCGCGCCTGCGGGTGCATAAAGCAGCAGTAAATATATCATAAGCAGAAGCATGAAGAGCGCGTAGGGAAAACCGGTCAGCAGATAGAACGAGGCCGGCCCCATAACCAGAGCAAGAAGAGAAACAATGGCCGCTATAAGGTCATACCGACGAAATATAAAGTGAAAAAACAAAATAAATGATATCAGAGTGAAGGCGAATGTCAGTCCGACAAAAGTATATTTGGATGATCCTCCCAGCAATGGTCGAAACAACTTTACGACCAGCGGCCACATGGGGTACCACCCGGAGTTGCCGCATATATCACCTGCACGGCCGTCAATGCCGGGAGTGCAGGGATAGACATCATAACCGGATTCGGATATATCGAGATAATGTTTGACATCCCATACCGGCATGAAAAGATACTGGTTATTCCTGTAATCCGAAATGCCCGTATATACGGCTATGAAAGCGAGGTATATAAGTACGGGGATGAGATATATTTTTGTCTTTTTAATATTCATCATTCAATCCTTAAAGACGATGCAAATTGCATTTTTGGCAACCATTTTTTCATGATTTTAGACGCCCTGTGAAAATTAATAATTGTTGACAATCGGGGTGGGGTTAAATATTTATTGGAGGCAGCCGGGTTATAAAATGTGTTTGATTGGGGAATCTAACGGATGAAAATAATCATTGTCGGAGGCGGGGTAGTCGGATATAGTCTGGCCGAGCATCTTGAACAGGGCCATCACGATATCTCTCTAATAGAAGTGGATACCAAGGCCTGTCAGGATATTAGTGAACGGCTTGATATAAAGATAATATGCGGTAGCGGCAGCTCTCCCCGGCTTCTGGAGGAGGCCGGAATCAAAGGGGCGGACATGGTCCTGGCCGTCACCCCGATCGATGAACTGAATATAATTGTCTGCGCTATGGCGCGGCAATACCAGGTTCCGACCCGGATTGCACGAATCCGCAGCAGTGAATTCCGCAGTGAGGATGCCTCCATCGATATCGCTGAAATGGGAGTGACCCTGGTTATCGACCCGGAAAGTGTCGTGGTCGATTCTATTGTCCAGTTCGTCGAGACTCCCGGCGCCACCGACGCGGCCAATTTTCAGAACGGCAATGTTCTGATGCGCGGCTATACGGTCACCGAAGATATGTCTATTGTCCACAAAAAGCTGCGGGAAATTCGCAAGGACACCCGGGATCACCCGATGCTTTTTATCGCCGCGGTGCGCGACGGTAAGGCGTTGATTCCCGATGGCGATTATGAAATCAGACCGGGCGATGATATCTTCGGAATTTTCCCGCGATCTTCAATGGACACTTATCTCGGATTATTTAACAGAACCAGAAAAGATGTGGACAATGTCATTATCAGCGGGGACAGCCTGACAGCTATTCTGCTGGCCGACACATTGCAGAAAATCATTCCCAAAGTGGTGCTGGTCGATCCGGATGCCGACCATTCACGGCGGGCCGCGGATATTCTGAATAATGTCGAGATAATCCACGGCGAATGCACCGACTCGGCCATACTTAACGAGGTATATGTAAGAAACGCCAAATTCTTTATCGGGGTGGCGGCCGAGACCGATTACAACATCATGTCCTCTCTTCTGGCCAAGGCCGAAGGCGCCCGCGAAGTGATCGCTGTTTCCGCCGAAGGCCTGCACGATCGGCTGTTCACTTCTATCGGCATTGATCACGTTATTCACCCCCGATTGGCCATAGCCCGCGAGATTCTGGAGGCCATCAATCGCGGCGAAATCGGACGACTGGCCAGAATCAGAGATCTTGATATTGAGGCTATCCGCATTACCGCCGGCGAAGGCAGTCCGATCACCGGGCGCCCGCTTCAGCACGTCCGCAGCAAAATTCAGAAAGGTTCGATTATCGGGACAATTCTGCGGGGCGATGAGATGATTATTCCGGACGGCAGTACCGTTATCGAGCCCGGCGACCAGATGATTCTCATCACATATTCGAAAGATGTGTCGCGAGCCAGAAAACTTTTTAAACCGCGATAATCTTCAGGTAACCGATGAACAAAAAGACGGTTTTTTTCGTAATCGGCAGATTGATGATCGTGATGGCCGGAATTCTGGTGGTACCGCTGGCAATTTCCTTTTATTATGATTTTCCGGATAAGGCTTCGCATCTTCTGCACGATCCGGAAAAGATCGGCTTTTCCATTTCGATTATCCTTTCGGCCGTGGTCGGCCTGGCGTTAACGAGGATATTCAAATCGGACCAGGAGCTGGAGGGTATCAAGGAAGGCTTCGCCATTGTTTCGTTGGGATGGGTAACGCTGGCTTTCTGGGGAGCGATTCCCTTTTTCATTTATTTTATTTCGACCTCAACCAACTGCACCTTCCATCAATTAATCCATTGTTTCACCGATGCCTATTTCGAGATTTGCAGCGGATTCACGACCACCGGGGCGACTATCCTCAATGATATTGAAATCACTCCCCGGGGCTTGTTATTCTGGAGATCGCTGACACACTGGCTGGGCGGAATGGGTATTATCACGCTGGCTATTGCTATTTTCCCGGCTATGGGCGTTTCCGGTTATCATATGTTCAGGGGCGAGGTTCCCGGCCCCACGGCTGAGCGGATTCAGCCGCGGCTGGCCCAGACGGCAGCCATACTCTGGGGAGTGTACGCCCTGCTTTCCGCCATCGAGACGGGGCTTCTTATGTTCGGCGGCATGGATTTGTTCGATGCTCTCTGCCACACTTTCGGGACGATGGCAACCGGCGGATTCTCGACCAAGAACGCCTCGATAGGCTACTATAACAGCAATTATATCGACTGGGTAATCACCCTTTTCATGTTCCTGGCCGGGGTCAATTTCCTTATACATTATCGTGTTCTGCGCGGCAATTTTTCCGACCTCCGGACCAACAAGGAATTTATTTTTTATACTTCGACCATACTGATCGCCATTGTCGCCTTCACCGGCATTTTATACTGGGCCGGCATCAAACCGACTGAAAAGGCGGCGGAACATTTTCAGCATCAGCCGCGAACCTTTGAACATTTCGAGCGACATATCGGATCGGAAGTCGCCAAAGTGGAGTCGGGTTTTGGATCAATCCGGTGGTCGGCCTTTCAGGGG
>JBFMFJ010000342.1:0-4329 GCA_040752235.1 Candidatus Zixiibacteriota bacterium
CACTGATCAAGCCCCCAGGTGTGCAAGGTCGGATCCATCGGGATCCAGTTATCAAGGGAATCATTGTAAATCTCGAGCCAGCGGTGATCATTGTGCATAAGGCCGAACACCGAACACTGCGGCCCTTTTTCGACGACCATTTTTTTGGCAAAGACCTCGCGTTCCTCATTCTCGGCCTGGATATTGATTTCAGCCACCCAGCGGCTGGGAATATTCGAAGCCTCCAGCAGCGCCATCAAGGCTTTGGCCAGCTCGGCACAGTTGCCGTGACGGTTTTCGATAATCTCTTCGACCGTCCGTTTCTTGTAGTCGGTCGAAGTGTAATCGAAATTTTTATTCATCCAGTCGATCAGGCGGCCGGCCCGAATCATCGAGCTTCCCTCGGTTCCGGCTATTTCAAGCGACATCGCTTTGATATCGACCTTCGGCTCCTCCGACTGTGAAACGGCGAATCCGGGAAGTATAAATATTAATGCTGCAACAATGATGAATTGAATTAATTTTCTCGAAGTCATTGCTCTCTGTCCCTCTGTAGCTATAAAGTTTGCGTAACTTTTTATCAATACGCTACTCAGAAATAGATTGTTTCAGGTCACATTCATTCGTTTTATAAAAAACGGCGCCGATGGCGGCGCCGCTCTTTTTCCCTTCTCTATCCCGAAACTTTATTTGTCGTAGTACAACTGGAATTCCCACGGATGCGGGCGCAGACGAATCTGCTCGACATCTTTCCGCTTCAAGTTAATCCAGGCTTCAATCAGGTCCTCGGTGAACACACCGCCCTCCATCAGGAATTTGTAATCTCTCTCGAGGGCGTCGAGCGCCTTGGTGAGCGAGGTCGGCAGAAGCGGAATCTTTTTCATCTCCTCCGGAGACATTTCATCGAGATTCCTGTTATTCGGCAGACCCGGGTCAATCTTGTTTTTGATGCCATCCAGCCCGGCCATAAGCATAGCGGCATAGGCCAGGTACGGATTACAGGTGGCATCGGGTGGACGGAACTCCAGTCGATGCGTTTTTGCATTGCGCTGATATCCGGGTATCCGGATACAGGCGGTCCGGTTACCGACCGAATAGAATCCGCGTACCGGGGCTTCGAAACCGGGCACCAGCCGCTTGTAAGAATTGGTTGAGGGGTTGGTGAAAGCAAAGAGGGCGGCGGCATGTTTCAGCAGCCCGCCGACATAGTACAAACCGGTTTTCGAAAATCGTGCCGGTCCTTTGGCATCATAAAAGATCGAACCCTTCTTATCAGCCAGGTACTGGTGCACATGCATCCCTGAACCCGGTTCGTTGTAAAGCGGTTTCGGCATAAAGGTGGCCGATTTCCCGCGCCGGAAGGCATGATTTTTTACCAGGTACTTGATAAGCATCGTCTGGTCGGCCGTTTTGACCATCTCGCCCAGAGTCGTCTCGATTTCGTGCTGCCCGGCGCCGCCTACTTCATGATGATGATACTTGGTCTTGATGCCGACTTTTTCCATCAAAGTGGTGATTTCCGAGCGGAGATTATAGGTCCGGTCCTTGGGGGGAGCGGCATGATACCCGCCTTTATACTGCACCTTATAGCCGAGATTTTTCTCTCCGGCCCGGCCGGTGTTCCATTCAGCCTCTTCGCATTCCAGAAAATAATACCCCTCTTTGGGACCCTGGAAGAACTTGACTTCGTCGAATATATAGAATTCGAACTCCGGGCCAAGAATGGCATCCACACCCGGAAGCATTTTCTTCAGATGCCGATCAGCATCACCAATGACACGCCGCGGATTCCGCGAGTAAGGCGCTATATCCTTTTCTACCGACATGATATTGCAAATAAATGATAAAGTCGGAGCATCATAAAAAGGATCGATGAAGGCGCTCTCCGGATCAGGGAGGGCAATCATATCGCCCCGCTCAATTTTTGTAAAGCCAGGCAGTGAGGAGCCGTCACAACCGACTCCGGTTTTAAAAAGATCCTGGTTCAGGCCGTAGGATGGAATAGTTATATGATGCCAGTCGCCGATCAGGTCGCAAAATTTCAGGTCAATATATTCAATTTTCTGTTCTTTTATTTGTTTTTGAAGAGTCGCCAGATTGGGCATAAAATTCTCCTAAGTTATAGTCGCTCTTGCGGGGATAATCTAATCAATAAATGAAAAAAGGCAACCGGATTTTGGCCGCGATTGACGATATTTGGGTAATTAAAAACCATAACAGGGGCAAATTATGGCCCCCGATATCTGGTTTTACGGATTTTACGGGATTATGCGCTCAATTGCAGAAACTGCTGGTCGTGTAGGCACAAAAGGCGGCGCGACCTTCTTCCCACCAGTCGGGAACCGGCGTCCAATACTGCCAGTCGCCGATATACATAAAACCGGTATCGGCCTGCTTGAAATAAAAGAAATGACTTTCAATACAACCGGACATGCAGTCCCCCCAGGCATCGCGGGCCAGGAAGGTTACTTTGTCATCAAGAATCCAGGGGTAGAGGTTGGGCCAATCACCGTCGAATTTTATGGCCTCGGCATTGGTCACACCGGGCAGCCTCTTATAATAAAGGGCCAGGTGATCCGGATGCAGCCTTCCTTCAAAACTGATCCTGACATGATTCATTTCTTCAAGAAGCGGCAATGAATCAATACTCTTCAGACGAAACAGCGTATTCAGCGAATCCCATGCATTATATGTTCCGTTCCGAAATTCTGTAATGGCCGAGTCTGTCAGATAGACTATAATCTGGCTCGGTACTGATGGAAACATGAATCTGATCTTGACTTCCGGGTAATCATGCCAATAATCACGCCGCAAATCCCTCAAAGCATCTCTGAACATAATATATGTATCACCATCGGGAAGAAGTTCATCACAGTACCACAGCGCCATCAGGGCCGACTCCGAATCGGCAAAATCGGCCGAGTCGATCATCGCGGGTGTTATGACGGGAAGAGGGGGATTGACCGGATCATCAGGTCCCGTGCCAGAATTATTCTTATCGGAATTGCTGCATGCCAGCGCCAGCAAAGCGATAAAAATAAACAGCGAGATAGTAAACGAACGTATTAAAGCCATGTCCCCAATTCCATAGTTTCCGTCTGAATACTAAAGTAGTATAAATTAATTATAGCCTCTTTTTTTGTGCAGTCAACACCTAATAACAGATTTTTTTGATTTATCAATTAATACGGTATTAAAAATTCATTTGAGCAATTTTGACATAATTTTTCGCTGATTTGAAGCCGATAGATATAAATAAAGCTTGCATAATAAGATAGCATCCGGTTATTTTAACCGTATAGGCGAAAAACGATGTCAACTATACTCAAAGTCAAGCAATTATCGAAATTGTTGCCGGATCTTTCGCGGATCGAGGCCAGCCTGTATGATAAAGGCTATCAACGGATTATCGGCGTCGATGAGGCCGGCCGGGGACCGCTGGCCGGACCGGTTGTAGCCGCAGCGGTCGTGCTTCCACCCGATGTTGAAATCGACGGACTGGATGACTCCAAAAAACTGACGGCGCGTCGGCGTGAGGAGCTTTTTGATGAAATCGCCGCATCGGGCGCGGTCTGCACAATCGGTATCATCGATAATGTGACCATCGACAAGCTGAACATCCTCAAGGCATCGCTGCTGGCCATGCGAAAAGCGGTTACGGCGCCGGAACAGACACCGGATATTATACTTGTGGACGGCTCATTCACCATTCCCAATATCAGCATTCCGCAGATGGCCATTGTCCGGGGCGACTCGCTCTGCCGGTCGATCGCGGCGGCATCGATTATCGCCAAGGTAACTCGTGACCGGATCATGGATAAATATCAGGAGCTGTATCCCGATTTCACTTTTGCCTGTCACCGGGGCTATCCCACCAAAAAGCATATCGAGGAACTGCATGAATTCGGTCCGACCGAAATTCATCGCCGCTCATACCGACCGGTCATGGAAGCGATGAAGCAGATTGCCCTGGATATCTGATTTGGGTCCTGAAAATCAAAACAATCATCGTCGTACCGGACACCGTTATGAGCGAGCGGCCGAGGATTATCTTGTCCGCAAAGGGTACCTTATACTCGAGCGCAACTGGCAGGCGGGGCACAAGGAAATTGACCTGATTGCGCGCAAGGATAATTGTGTCGTTTTCATCGAGGTCAAAGGTTCGCGTACAAAGCAATATGGCCATCCGGCCGAACGTGTTGATATATCAAAGCGGCGCAACCTTGTCGCCGCCGCCGAGAAATATATCACCGATAAAAATCTGACCGGGCTCGACTTTCGTGTTGATGTTATTACTTTCCATGAAGGCAACTTCGAGCATTACGAAAATGCCTTTTTTGTGGAAGAATA
>JBFMFJ010000343.1:0-4324 GCA_040752235.1 Candidatus Zixiibacteriota bacterium
TCTGAAAGTGTAAACCCATCTTTTTTGGGATATTTATATGATATCTTTTTAAGAGTTATCAAAATTTAGCACCCTGTTCCTATTGCGGCAATTGGTTTTCTCTTATTTATATTACATATAAATATGACAGATTAAGAAACTCGAATACTACTAATCAAGCATTTTGCGATGAATTAGAAATTTGGGGATAGAAACAAGGGAATACAATACAAGACTGACAAACCCTGCCATAAGAATAAATCCATATTGTCCCATAGATTCTGACCCGGGAAGATAGAATATTATATCGAAGAATAGAACGGCTATCAATGATCTCGACCAAATATATAACATAGATAGCATTATCGACATAATGATAATCGGCAACGAAGTATCCAATATTGGTTCTCTAACAAATATAAATATTAATCCACTAAGTATAATGGCAAAGTAATATGTATATTTGTGTTTATGCGAAATCCTGTATATTTGGTTTATCAGCAACATTCTAAATATAATTTCGCAGCTTAATAGGAAAATTGTTGACGGTAGCAATCCGACCAATAAGCCGCCGCTAAATGCCTGCTTTTCAAAAGCAATAAGGCCGAAGATTAAAACTATTCCCAGGCTGATCCAAAAACCCCTTCCAAAACATAGGCCATCATTTAATTCTGTGTTGGTTGCTGTCAAAATATAATAATACAATAAACCGTAGATGAATAAAGAGACAACAATTAAGATTAGATCTGGATAACATGGAATACCGGAAAATGGCAATTTATGCTCACACTTGATTACATTGCAGCCGATATATACAAAAACCGCATATAATATTATCAGTGTGAAATAAAATACGTCCCATAGAGATATCCGAGTATTTTGTTCAGTATCGCGTTTCATATATTGTATTATCTTTGTATTATATGTAATATTCAACTAATTTTATTTATTGTCAAACATTATTATTGTCATATGTGCAGTGAATTATACATAGATAGCAGTCAAACCAACATCCGGCGTTGACGCAAAAACACCCCCTATTCGTAACCGAATCACTCAGACTGTCATTCGGTGGATATATCAGCCAATTCATTATATCTCCTTTCCAGTTTATGATTTAAAGATCTAATTAGTTACTTGGAATTCAAGTTTGGGGTGTCGCATTTCCAAGGCACAGGTTTTTACACAACGCGCCTTCTGCGTAACATGCACCGCCGACCATCACAATAACCTTGAGTAAACTGGCCCAGAAATCAACGGGCTGAGTATTATTTTCGTTTACTTCCTCTTCAGGTTCCACTAGCCAAGTCATTTTAAACCTCCATATTTTTTGTTAAAACAGTCTAATTAAACTTCAAAAAAGTGGCAAAATTACAGCCTGGATGACAGACTTGGGCTCGTAAGACAGTAACACTTGAGACAATTGGATTCACACACTTGTTTGGGGCAAACATCAAAGAGACATAACAGGTCGCCTGCCGTACATAATGTGAAATCAAATTGATTAATTATTTCTGATTGCGGTTGAATCACCCAGATCATGATAAACTCCTTTCATGTTAATTTTGTTTAATTATGAGATCTTTTTCTTTAGCAGATTTAATTACTCCAAGCATTGGTCTTAAATTGTACTTCCATGATGAGCAAATGATATTCTCTGCATTGTCCTGGTTCTCTCTGTAAATAGAAATATAGGGACAACCACCCATGCACATTGGCAGAATTGTACAGTCTGTACATTTGTTGTTAAAAGGATTCCACCCAAGCCATTTCACATATTTGTCTGTAACATTAATTCCTTTCGGGGTCAACTGCCCAGTTTTAATATTTTCATTGCCTATTGTATTCCAGCAATTCTGAATCCTGCCGCTTGGTTCTATAACTAAACTATTGGGTGCTATGGCACCGCAAGAGCTTATCATAATTCTTGGCAATGTGGATAATTTAAGGCCGTTATTAATCGCATATTTGTTGGCCTTAATGACAAACTTGGAATACTGCTCCGTCAGTAAACAATGCGCAGAAATATCTTGGCAGGATTTATTGTATTGAACTACATGCCCAAAATAGAAAGATATATTATTCTTTTTGTCAAGTCCCGCAGCCTTCAAGTTGCTTAATAAACTCTTGAAGCAATTGCTGTTTCTATTATCTATATTAATTCGAATTGAAACTGAGATTAAACTTTTGATGGCCATCTTCTCAAGATTCCCCATTATCCGATCATAAGTGCCGCCTCCGCTTTTAAGCGGCCGGCGTTTATCATGAACCTCCCTGGGACCATCAACGGTAACCTGCAGGAAGGTCACTTTGCTCTCAATCAGAAACTGAATATTCTCTTTAGTCAGCAAATAACCATTGGTAATCATTCCAGCATGATAAACGCTCTTTTTCGATTCGCAGATGCGGATGAACTCCCTGCTCAGCCTGTCGATGATTGACTTCGCCAGCATCGGTTCGCCGCCATACCAGGTGACGGAAAAGGCCGAATTCTCCGGTATTCGCTTTTCACATAGCTTAACAATATTGTCACAGACCTCATCGGACATGAATCCGCCTTTGTCAGGCGGCAGGGAATGGATTTCCTTGCTTTCGTAGCAATAATCACAGGCGAAGTTGCAGTTCAAGGTGGGTACGATTGTCAAACCGAAACCGTTGTTGCCGAAACGGGCCTGATAATGCGCCGCCCGCAATACATCCAGTTCATCCAGGTCTTCCGGAATCAGAAATCCGCCCTTTTTGAGATTCTGCAAAAGATCATCTGTTTCGTCTTCCGTGGAATGGCCGTTTCCGTCAGCCAGATCTTTATACCTTTCATAGCTGTCCTTGTCCATCTCCGCCAGGCCACAGGACAGGGCATTGAAGGCCAGTTTAGTGCCGTCCTCCATATCGACAAAGTGGTTATATCGCGAAGCTTTGAGCTTTTCCATCGTCGAGACCTCTGTTTTTTATGACAGTTTTTGACTTTTCAATCCCGAGCCGGGTTTGCTGCAGGGTTGTATTATTACCCGGAAACCCGACCCGGTTCGCATCAATCAATAACCCGGTTTTCTGCCGGGTCTCTTTCTAAGGCTCAATTTTTGGTATTGCAAGCGATATGCCATAATCCGACAGCAAGCGCGGACAATGTGCAAGTCGTTAATATTTAACCGGTTGGGTTGATTATTAAATATGTAGAGTAAGATTGTTGGTAACGCCGGGGTGCGAAGACTACGCACCCTTATCTTTGAAAGGTGCGAAGTCTACGCACTCTCGTCCGGTTCGATTCCGTATTTCTTCATGCGATAACGAACACCACCCTCGGTGATGCCAAGAATGGAAGCAGCCTTCCGGCGGCTGCCTCCCGCCATATCCAGAACGGCCTGAAGTTTGTCCTTATCGCCAAAATTGCCGAGTGCAATGATATTCAGCATTCTCTCAAAATTATACCCGGAGGTAATACATAAATGGTCAAGTCTGGATCTCAGTTCCCGGACATTGCCGGTCCAGATCTGCATTGACAAGAAGCGACAGAAATCGTCGAATCTCTTTGAATCGCCATTGATGTTTATATCGATATGATGGTGGTCGAGGAAATGCTTCACCAATACCGGGATATCCTCGAGCCGCTCGCTGAGAGGGGGGAGATCGATCGGAACAACATTCAGTCGATGAAACAGATCAAGCCGGAACTTGTTTTCGGCAATTCGTTTCGTCAGGTTATGATTAGTGGCCGCAATAATTCTGATATTTATTTTCTTTTTGGCGCCGCCGCCAAGCGGGCGGATAGTTTTATTCTCGATAACCTCAAGGAGTTTGGCCTGGAGCTGGTTGGCCGCATCCGCGATCTCATTTAAATAAAAGGTGCCGCCGTCGGCTTCGACCATCAGGCCGGGATTATCCCATTCGGCGCCGGTGAAGGCGCCTTTGCGGTAGCCGAACAACTCCGATTCCACCATGCTGTCCGGGATAGCCGCGGAGTTGACCGTCACGAATTCGCCCTTGCGGCCGGAGCAGTAGTGGATGTATTTCGCCAGCTGGTCTTTTCCGGCGCCGGTCGGGCCGGTCAGAAGAATATTCAAATCGGACTGCGCCACATTCTCGGCCAGCTCGACAATCTTTTTCATCTTAGGGCTCGCCGCGATAAAAACCGGGGCATCGTTGTCGGTTTTTTTATTCCTGATTTCGACTTTCGGCCGGGCGTTGAGCTCCCGGTCGATTTTTTCGACGAATTTATGAACATCCTCGGACTGGAAATACTCCCGCGCCAGATACAGCATGGCCGACCGCTCGCCGTCGTCATAGATACCTGATTTCGCCGCCAGATACCGGGTCACCGCCAGTTCATAGCGGGATTTAATCATGG
>JBFMFJ010000344.1:0-4324 GCA_040752235.1 Candidatus Zixiibacteriota bacterium
AATTTCCAGGGTCCGGCACCAGCCCAGCTTTATGAGGCGGATCTGAATGGCGATGGCTATATCGACCATGGTGATATCGCCGTTTATAGCTGCTACTTTGCAAGCGGAATGTCATGTTTTACGAATGGTTATCCTGTGCCGGTTTGCTGCTGTCCATCAACCGACAGAGGAGCCTGTTGTGAAGTGGATACCTGTAAGGTACGGGCATATCAGAATTGCCAGGGGTATTATCAGGGTGATAATATGCCATGCTGCACGCCGGGGGATGCCAACGGCAGTTTCAATTTCAATATCCTCGATGTCACATATATGATTGCGTATCTTTACAAAGGCGGCCCGCAGCCAAATCCGTACACGCTTTGCTCCGCAGATGCCAATTGTGATTGCCAGATTAATATTCTTGATGTTACATATATGATCATGTATTTGTACAAGCTTGGACCGGAGCCATGCACCATCAGGCAATGGATACTCAGCTGCGGCTGCCCGCTAAGAAAATAACCATTACAGCGACCTCTTTTAATAAGGCCCGCCCAATGGCGGGCTTTTATTTTATTTAAGGCGTTTATAAGATGATAATAGTTCCTGTTATCCATGAATTTTCTTGACCGAATTCCGGAATTGCAATATATATGGGGTACAAAGTATCTATTTATTCACTTAGAATGAAATGATTAGAGTGCATCGCAAGGCGACATGGTAAAAGGTCGCGCTCATTACGATTGCATGTCCTGATTCACTTGAAATGATATAGTAATCTGTGTTGTCCCCTGCAAAGAGAGCCAGACCATGCTGTTTATAATATTCAAGGAGGTTAATTGCCATGAGAAAATTTGAATTAATTGTCTTACTGGCGGCAGCTTCATGGGCGATGTGTGGTATCACATCGGCTGAGGTCCCGAATCTCATGAATTACCAGGGACGACTTAATGATGTCTCCGGCAACCCGGTTGATGACGGCGAATATCAGATGACATTCACTATTTATGCCGACTTGATTGCCGATACCGTCATCTGGTCCGAATCATATTCAGCCGTCTCAGTTACGGGCGGTTTGTTCAATGTGATGCTTGGGTCGAGCAATCCGCTTTCCCAGTCGATTTTTAATGAAACCGAGAGGTTTCTGGGAATCCAAGTCGGAAGCGATACGGAAATATCGCCCCGGTCACGTCTTGTTACGGTGCCATTTGCCTTTACCGCACACTCGGTCTCAGGTGATTATGATTCAACGCTTGTCGACTATTTATGCAATCTGCTTATTGCGGCCGGCAATGCCGTACAGCAAATCCTGAATAATGTCAATGCCAAGGTGTATGCCGAGGGCGAATTGGCTATGGCTGTGAACAATTTTGGAAAGGATTTTATTTTTAATGGAATTAATGGCTATAGCGTTGACGGGTACTACAATCTGGCGATACCTTCTCAGGACTCATTGCAGAGGTGGATATTGCGAGACCTCATTCCCACCTGTCGAAGCTGGGCCGATTCCTGTCTGGCTGCATATGGAGATACCATCCAACTGGCGATGGATATGGGATGGACCGACTTGCTTATTCAATATGATGATTCAGTGTACTGGCACGGGGTTTTCGGCATTTTTGATAAGGTAAAGGAAATAGGGCAGAAAGGAGTCGATTGGGTTAAGGATAATAAGGAAAAAGTAGCGGATTATGCTGAGTTTGGTCTGGAAAAGGGATTGGAAGATATTCCCGGTGTCGGCCCTCAAGTGAAAAAAGGATATGACATTGGAAGAAAAATCCTTGACGAAGTGCGATAGACTATATCAGATATGGAGTATTTTTTTTGGAAGAATTGTCAGCTAATCGGTGAGGTCCGCCTTGAGGCGGGCCTTCTTTTGAAACTCTATAGTTTGCAACAACTTGAAAATGTGAAATCTCTCGGCTTGATTTTGCGTATATGTTGAGGTACATTGCCATGAAAAAGAAAGAGCGGATATTTCCGAATTTTGATGGATACTGGAGGTGTAATGAAAAATAAACTTGGAAATGCTCTGGACTGGCTGAAAGGCAAATCGGTGGATTATGCCGATTGCCGTTATGTCAGGACCGAGAAGGAATCAATTCAGGTCACGGACGGAACGGTTGATACGCTCTCAAAGATTGTCAACCTGGGAGTCGGAGTGCGTGTTCTTCACAACGGCGCCTGGGGATTTGCCGCAGTGGCCTCAACCAGTGAGGCCGATATCAAAAAGGCGGCGAATAAAGCCCTGCAGACGGCCCGGGCCTCGGCTTCCGCTAAGAAGGAATCGGTAAAGCTGGCCGACCAGGAAGCTTATAAGGATCATTATAAGAGTCCTTGTGAAAAGGATCCGTTTACTGTTCCTACCGATGAAAAGGTCGGTTTGCTGCTGGAAATATGCGAGAAACTGAAAGCCGACAGCCGGATCAAAATGTCCAAGGCCTCGATGGATTTTTTCAAAACCAATAAGCTGTTTTGCTCCACCGAAGGAGCCGAGATCGAACAGGATATTATTGAATCGGGCGCCGGATATGAACTGGTCGCTTCCGACGGCGGCGAAGTGCAAAAGCGCTCATACCCGAATTCTCATCGCGGCGATTATGCCACGCGCGGTTATGAATTTATCGAAAGCCTGGGGCTCCTGGAAAATGTCGACAGGACCAGGGAAGAGGCTATTCAACTCCTGACTGCCGATGATTGTCCCGATACCGAAACCGATATTATTATCTGCGGTTCACAGATGGCCTTGCAGGTGCATGAATCATGCGGTCATCCCACCGAACTCGACCGCGTTCTCGGGACTGAGATTTCGCTGGCCGGCGGCTCCTTTATGCAGCCCGACGGTTTGAACAGCCTGAAATATGGTTCCGATATAGTGAATATTTATGCCGATGCCACTATTCACGGTGCCCTGGGATCATTCGGGTACGATGATGAGGGTGTCAGGGCGCAGAGAACCCCCATCATTGACAGGGGTGTGCACGTCGGTTACCTGACCAGCAGGGAAACCGCCCCTGTAATCGGAAAACGGTCCAACGGTACCATGCGTGCCGACGGCTGGAACCGGATTCCGCTGATCCGCATGACCAATATCAATCTCGAACCGGGGGAGTGGGAACTTGATGATCTTATCGCCGATACGAAAAAAGGCATTTTCTTCGATATGAACAAGGTCTGGTCGATCGATGACAGGCGTCTTAATTTCCAGTTCGGCGTTGAATGCGCCTGGGAAATAAAGAACGGCAAACTCGGCCGGATGTTCAAAAATCCGCTTTATACCGGCATGACTCCCAAGTTCTGGAATTCCTGCGATGCCATCTGCAGCCAAAAGTACTGGCGTGTCTGGGGTGTTCCCAACTGCGGTAAAGGCGAACCGATGCAGACTGCACGGGTGGCTCATGGCACCGCTCCGACCAGATTCCGCAAAGTGAAAGTGGGGGTGAGCAAATGATAGGCAAAGATAAACTGTTTTCGATATTCGAGAAAGTCGCCAAATCGGGCAAGGCCGATGAAATCGAAATAACGTTCCTTGGCAATAATACCGGATTGACCCGTTTCGCCAATTCGACCATTCATCAGAATGTGAACGAGACCGATGCTCATGTGCTGATTCGTACCATCATCGGAAAGAAAATAGGCGTGGCATCGACTAATTCGATTGCCGTGAATGATCTTAAGGCAACGTTGAAAAACTCACTGGAAATCGCCCGGTTCCAGCGCGATAATCAATATTTCGATGGTCTGCCTGAACCGGCCGACTATGCGAAAATCAACACTTATTTCGAGAAAACCGCGGCATATACGCCCAAAGACCGTGCCCGCCAGGTGAAGAAGGTCTTTGTTCGCGGTAACCGGCGCAAGTACACCATGGCCGGTGCATTCTCCACCGGCGACGGGGAAGTGGCCGTTTTCAATACCCGCGGCGTGCGCTGCTATCAGGCCCTGACGGGGTCCAGTATCAATATTGTCGCCATGTCGAAGAATTCCTCCGGCTATGCCTCGGGGACATCGCGGGATGTCGGCAACATCGATCCGGTGGCGCTGGCCGATGTCGCTGTCGAAAAGGCCCGGCTGTCCAAGTATCCCAAGAAAATCAAGCCGGGTGACTATGAAGTCATTCTGGAGCCGCCGGCTATCGCCGAGGCTATCGAGTGGCTTAACTATGTCGGTCTCAATTCGAGAGCCTTCCTTGAAAAACGTTCTTTCCTTGCCGAAAATATCGGCAAGAAGATCATGCACGACTCGATTACGATGTACGATGACGGCAATGATCCCTCCGGTATCGCTCTCCCGTTCGATTTCGAGGGCGTTCCAAGGCAGAAAGTTTACTTTGTGCAAAATGGCA
>JBFMFJ010000345.1:0-4314 GCA_040752235.1 Candidatus Zixiibacteriota bacterium
TAACTCTCATCTTAAGAGTGTGTGCAAAATTGAGATTCACCTGCTGACCCATAATGGCCCACGCCGCCGACTCGAAAACGCTCGGTGTCAGAATCGGTTTCAAACCATGGAATTTTGCAATGATTGCTTTCATTGAATTCGATCGCGAAGCCAGGTTATAAAACGGCGCTACGTCCAGATCGGCCGAGACAATATACTGCGCCAGTTCAACGATTTTCCTGCCCGGCACTTTTCCACCCTCGGGAAAGGACCATATCGCCTTCCCGACCACCTTATCCACAGATCCTTCGGTGGTAATTGTCAGGAGGACCGGTATCCCTGATATATGAACCATCCGATGAAACCGGCCTTCAGCACAATCGGCCTCGGACTCGAAACGGCAGGCGGTGGCAAACCTCAATGACAACCTCATGTCGAATGGAGGTTTTATTTCGAACTCTGCCCCGGCCATATTAAATCCGTTTATTTATTTAAGGATTGGGAGTAAATCGGTTAGATCGCCAATAATCTTGTCCGGACTGCTGGCTTCCAGTTCGCCGTCACTTCCATACGGCGAACGTACGGCCAGAATCTTTAACGAGGCTGCTTTGGCGGCATAAACATCATTGACGGTGTCACCGATCACCAGCGTATCGTGCGGATTAGCGGACATCTCCTTGAGCAGCCGTATGAAAACCTCCGGATTCGGCTTAACTTTGCCGACATCATCGGCACCAGCATAAATGTGAAAAATGTCCTGCCAGTCATGTTTGCGAAGAATCTTCTCAATATGAATCCGGATCTTGGTGGTTCCAATAGCCATTTTATAACCGCGCTTCGATAATTCGCGGACAACCTCATCGGCGCCGTTAATCGGTACCGCCGCGGCTACCACCGTTTCTTTTGCCCTCTCCTGGAAATATTTCCAGAATTCCGTATATGAACCGGTGGAGAAAGCTCGAAACATATCCTCAAGAGGATAGCCGATAAACCGCCTTATTTCAGGACCGGTTCTTTCCGGCTCGCCGATTGACCTGAGACCGTAATTGGTGGCTTCAATAACACCTGCCGAGGAATCAATGAGAGTCCCATCAAGATCAAAAATGAGGTTTTTTATGATTTCCAGGTTCATTTATATTACCTTTGTTTCATACTGCCGTTTTTCGAAGGTTTCCAAGATAGCCATGTCCGATGCCAATGTCAACGCCGTTTATTGCCGCAAGATGTGCATATATGATAAAGGAATGAACAAAAATCCTGCAGCCCATTGCATAAAATTTCAGGTTTTCATTGTCCTGCAACAGGATAATTCCACAAATAAGGTTTTCTTCGACTGTTTTATCAGTGAAATTATACGTCCGTCGCGAATGGTAAGGCAATATTATAAAATATAACAGGTTATGAATACTGAAAGAGCCGTAATAAAAAGTGAAACCAATTACCTTATATAAATGTTAAAAATACAAGAAGATAGATTCGCAAATGGTTTCTATCTTGCTTGACAATGGTTATAAATAAAATAGATTGCCTGAAGGCATAAAATTCGGAGGTCATTGGAATGAAAAGATTCTCACTATTGATTATATCTCTAACGGCATTCATGATTGGTCTGATCTGGGCTGTCGGTTCCGGAGAAGCATACCAGGCAAATCGCGTCGAAGCCACCAATAACTGGATTTTTGCGGATACGGTAAAAATTAATATTGATGATGAAACCTCCGGCGGTGAATCCGAAATTGAAGCAGAGGATTCCCGCGAAACGCTGCTCAAGGAAATTCACAAGCTGAATAGTGTCGTTTATGATATTAAAAACCGCTACATGGAAGATGTCGATACCAAAGAACTGATCAACGCCGGTATTGAAGGCATGCTGCAGAATCTGGACCGTTTTTCCGTCTTGATGGAAAAGCAATCTTATGACAGGTTAATGGAAAGCACGCACGGCAAATATGAAGGTCTCGGGATGGAAATTGATTCCCGTGATGACTATATAATTGTTGTTACTCCGATGGAAGGTACACCCGCCTATAATATGGGGCTGCATCCCGGCGACCAGATTCGCGCTATCGACGGGAAATCCACATACAAAATGTCAACATCCGATGCCTCCAAGCTGATGCGCGGCACCGCCGGTACCAAAGTTAACCTTACCATCATGCGCCCCGGTCTGGCCAGCCCGATTGATTTTGAAGTTGAAAGAGCCGTTATCGAGCTGAAATCGGTCAACTACTATGGTATCGTTGAGGGAACCAACATCGGCTATGTCAGACTTTCCCGATTCGCCGAGGAAACGACCAATGAATTGATAAATGCCATCGCGGATTTAAAGAAACAGAATGTTGATGGATTGATCTTCGACCTGCGTTCCAACGGCGGCGGTCTGCTCCAGCAGGCGGTCCAGGTGGCGGGCCTGTTCATGGAGGACGGACGGCTGGTCGTCTATTCCAAGGGACAATTCCCCGGATCTGAAAAAAGATATTACTCCGGTATGAATGGAGCCACGACCGGCCTTGACTCCACCCTGTTTCCGGAAAAGCCGCTGGTGGTACTGGTTGACGAAGGCACCGCGTCGGCATCCGAAATCGTCGCCGGAGCCATTCAGGACTGGGATCGCGGCATCATCATGGGCCACCGCACCTACGGCAAAGGCCTTGTCCAGCAGTTATTCCCGGTCGGCGATGATGATGAGAATCACCTTAAACTGACCACCGCCAGATATTATATTCCGTCCGGTCGTTGCATCCAGAAGCCCGAGGTTGAAAAGAAAGGCGATTATCACGCCGGTCTGGATGAATACGATGAGGAAACTGATACGCTCGTAACCGATACGATTACAACCGATACCGCGAAGATTTCCGACAAAGAAGTGTACTACACTAATGCCGGACGGCCCGTCTATGGCGGCGGCGGTATTCTTCCCGATATCGAGGTCGAGGAGGAGCGTCTCTATCAGCCGATCGAGATTAATCTTGAAAGAAAGACGATGTTCTTTGACTTCGCCGTGAAATATGTGTCGGAGCATCCCGAGGTGACACGCGACATCCAGGTTACCGACGACATCGTGAGCCAGTTCAAGGCATATATCAAAGAAAAAGATTTCACCTATAAGACCGCCCTGGAAGTCTCACTCGATGAGATGAAAAAGACCGTTGAAGAGGAGAAAAAGGCTGATTTGTTCTCCGGCGCTTTGGATGAATTCGCCGGCTTGATTGAGAAAGAGAAGGAGGCCGATTTCACGAAGTCTCTTGATTATATCAGGAAAGCCATCAAGCGCGAAGTCGTCTCCAAGATCGGCGGACAGCGGGCGGTTTATGAGGATGTCATTCTCAAAACCGACCCCAGCATTCTCAAGGCTATTGATATATTGAAGAATAAGTCGGAATATTCGAAGTATCTTGAGACCGGTCGCAATTACGGCCGCACCACCGCGGATGAAAGTCGAAATTAGTATTAAATAAACATATGATTTAAATTAAACATTAGTTTATCCTAAACATGGCAAGATAACAAAGGCCCCGTCGCCGGACGGGGCCTTTTGTTATTTCACATCAAACCGCTTTAGATACCACTGCTTATGTTTCTTGACCAGCAGCATTTCTGCCGGGCGGCCGGTGCCGGTACTGTCAGCCAGGATGTTGAATTGCACCACCGCTTTATCTTTGATGTAATCGAAATTCCTGTTTCCGAATGTGTAGAAAGCATCGCCGCCCTGGTAAACATCCTCCAGAATTTTGGCAGAATTATACCCGTCATCATAAGCCTCGGCGATAATCATGGAGTCGATCTGAGCGGCGTTGTAATCTTTTACCGCCTGCTCGAATTTGGCCAGGAAATTTTTTATGATCGGGATCTCGTCGCGGGACGGGGCCTTTTCGGTGCACCCCAGTATGATCAGGGAAATGGATATAATCGTGATCAACGTACGAATTATTATTTTCATATAATTATTCCGCTATTTGAAAGATGTAAAGATTGGCTTCCGGTGTAACTTTCGTGTCTTTATCGAATTTATGTATCAGCCTTTCCGCCATATAGCTCCAGAACCAGTACCGGGCATTTTTGGCAGCCTGCTCTCCGGCATTCCCGCCCCAGATGGCATTAAAATCATTACGCAGCGATTCCATATAGTCCGGGATACCATTTTCAAGCACCGCCAGCGCCGGATTACACTTGGCTGCGTCATACGAATAGTACATCGGCTGCTGATCCGCAGGAAACAATGAGTTAATCGGATGCTTGCCGCCCGCTTTGAGTTCCGGAGTGCATTTTTCGTAGCCATCGACTACCCCGCTGACCAGACGCTTTCCCCTCGGGTCATTGTCATAAAAATAAAAC
>JBFMFJ010000346.1:0-4257 GCA_040752235.1 Candidatus Zixiibacteriota bacterium
GGCACGGTCAAGGATCCCGAACTGAACCGCTCACTGACGGAACTTGACATGATTAAATCAGTAGATATCGACGGCGGCAAAGTCACTGTCGAGATAGCCCTGACCATTCCGGGTTGTCCCCTCAAGAAAAAGATCAGCGATGATGTCAGCGGGGCTCTGGCCGCTATTCCCGGTGTCGAACAGGTGGAAGTGAAAATGGGAGCAATGACGGCAGAGCAGCGGAAAGAATTGGCTAAGAGAATGTATGGCAGGGATCACAAGGCCGAGGCGGCAGCGCAGGGAAAAGAAGCGGCTGTCGCGGGAGATTTCGCCGATCGCGTCATATGTGTCGCATCGGGCAAGGGAGGAGTCGGCAAATCGACCGTGACCAGCAACCTGGCGGGAGGTCTGAAAAGACTTGGATATAAAGTCGGAGTCCTTGATGCCGATGTCTATGGATTCTCGATTCCACGAATATTCGGCGTCGGCGGACAGCCAACAGCCATAGATGATCATATTGTACCTATCACCAAAGAAGGCATACAGATAATATCGATCGGCTTCTTTGTCGATGAAAATACTCCGGTTATATGGCGCGGGCCGTTGTTGCATAAGACGGTAAACCAGTTCATATCGGACGTACTATGGGATAAACTGGATTTTCTTCTGATAGATTTACCTCCCGGGACAGGAGATGTCACCATCTCAATCGCCCAGCTTCTTCCCAAATCCGAAATGCTCGTAGTCACCACGCCACAGCCGCTGGCTTCACATACTGCCGGGCGGGTTGCCAAAATGGCCGAGCAGACAAAGCTATCGGTGCTTGGTGTCATTGAAAATATGTCATATTATGAGACCAATGGCCGCAGGGAGTACATCTTTGGCAAGGATGGCGGTAAGGACCTGGCGGAATACCTGAAGGTTCCGTTCATTGGTGAGATACCAATCAAGACGGAAATACGTGAGGCGGCTGATTCAGGAAAGCTGGTTGCACTATCGGAGAGCAAAGAAATATCGGGATACTATCTGGAACTGGCATCGAAGATTGCCGCGGCAAAGCGATAGTACTACCTGTTCTCTTATAGCGTATTACAACTTTTAATAAGTTTTTTCCTTCGAAAAAAAGTATCCGGCGTCAGGGGCTGGTTGAAATACTATCTATAATTATATGTCGTTCAGATAATTTTGTACAATGTAATTTAATATTAAATTGGATAGCGGTATCGGTCCGGAATGATTATATTCATTCAAGCTAGGTCAGGCCTGCCTGAAAATCATATACATAGCACAAAATGTGAATAACTTTTCTCTCTTGCCATCGCCTATTGTGGTGCAATCACTTATTAGTGGCTCTCGAATGCTAATTGTTGTTTAAATGTGGACAAGTTGAATCGAGAGCGGTTTAATTTTGACAATGTTAAGGTAAACAACAGTAAGAGAATCGGGGAAAGCAGACCGGAATGAAGTCAACCTGTGATGATTTATGTCTGCCGGGATCAAATCATTATGGTATAAAGCATGTCGTGAATTATTGCGCGACACCTTTTCCTGGACCCATGCTGACCATCTGTCATAAGAGGATGTTTTATCATTTTATCAATTTTCATTGGACCATCGAGGAAATAACGGCTGAACTAAAGAATACTCTGTACCTGTTGAAACTGCGGATATTACAACTTTCAACAATTTTTTTAGGCTCGCTGTTTAATTCACCTGATAAATTGACAAAGAAGGGCTTTTTTGCTAATCAGTTGAAATTTAACGGATTGAAATATCTGCTAAAAATGACACCGGAAGCCTTGACGCCCCGATTATTATATCGTTATTTGGAAAAAGTTAGAAGTTATTGAACAAGAGCATGTTAACAAACTGTGGGTAACTTTATCAGATTTTAGTTTTTGGTTTTTGGAAAACTTTACCGCCATGATCAACAAAGCCTTACACTCACCAACATGGATAGTAGGTTCGAACATGCTCTTTTCACACCTATATATTATTCCTTTACAAAAGTGATTTCATAGGAACAAGATCCTTGAATTCTCTTAGATAGGGGGGAGGAATGACGATTACCAATATTTCGGACTACCAGAAAATGTGGGAGAGCTGCCTGAACTACATGTCGCTCCGCGTCAAGAAACATTCCTTTAATACCTGGTTTAAATATACCAGGGGGGCTTATGATTCCAATACCTCGGCAATCGTTGTGACGGTGCCTAATCAGTTTGTCGCGGACTGGCTCTCCGATCGTTACGCCGATTTAATTTCAGAAGCGATCAAAGAAATCGCCGGAAAAAGTATCGACTTTTCTTTTGAAATCAGTAATCCATCTGATTTCGACTCACAGACAGAAATCAACTTCAATCCTGTCAGGACGCCGGCTCCGCCGCCTCAAAATGCCCGGCTGGAGTATCCTTTGAATGAGCGTTTTCGTTTCGATAGTTTTGTTGTGGGAAAATTCAACCAGTTCGGCCATGCCGCAGCGGTGGCGGTAGCGGAAGCTCCGGGAAAAACACCTTATAATCCGCTGCTGATATATGGCGGGACCGGATTGGGCAAGACACATCTCGTTCAGGCTGTGGGCCATTACGTTCAGGAGCAATACCCGAACAGGAAAATTGTCTATGCAACATCGGAAAAATTCACTTCCGATTTTATCAATGCCGTGTCAACCGGCAAGATAAATGATTTTACTTCTTTGTATCGATCTGCCGATATTCTTCTGATCGATGATGTCCAGTTCTTCTCCGGGAAAGAATCGACGCAGGAGCAATTCTTCCATACTTTCAATGACTTATTTCATTCCGGTAAGCAGGTGGTTTTGACATCTGACCGGCATCCGAGGGATATCAAAGGTCTGGAGGAAAGACTGCTTTCAAGATTTTCATCCGGCCTCGTAGCCGACCTGCAGCCGCCCGATCTCGAGTCACGAATTGCCATTCTGAGAAAACATACCGACCGCGAAAAGGTTATGATTCCGGAGGATGTCCTGTATTTTATCGCCGACAATGTCACCAGCAATATACGTGAGCTGGAAGGCTGTCTGACCAAGTTGCTGGCCTATGCATCATTGGAAAAGACCGAGATAGACCGCAAGTTTGCCGAACGTGTTCTCGGGAAAGAAATTATCCGCCCCAAGCGGGAAATTTCTCTGGCGGAAATACAAAAGAAATCGGCGGAGTTTTTCCAGGTCGATCCCGCTATGATGACCGCCAAGAAGAAAACATCTCAAATCGCGCTGGCCAGGCAGGTGGCCATGTATCTTTCGAGAAAACTGACCACGTTTTCGCTTAAGAGTGTCGGTGAAGCGTTTGGCGGCCGCGATCATTCCACTGTAATTCACGCCTGCGAGACAATTTCCAGGAGAATCGAAAACGATTATGATTTCAGGGAAAAAATAAACAGTCTCGAGGCAAGCCTCCTTTTTTAGCCTGTCAATAAATGGTGATTTATCTGGTGTTTGAAATGTTGAAAAATTTGAGATGTGGAAAAGAACCGAGGTTAAAAACTTTTGTTGACATTTTATCCTCAAAGGGGCTATCCTTTTCAGGAGCAGGTAAGTTTTTGAAGCTGATTATCTAAGCTGAGTGGAGACCGAATAATTAACATATCAACAGAGCTTATTATTATTATTATTTATATATATAAGAAAAGAATAATATCTATTAGCTGTGTATAACCACGTCGGAGGAAATCATAAATGAAGTTCAACCTATCTAAATCGAGGCTGAGCGGATATCTTCAATCTGTATTGCAGGTCGTTCCGACCAAATCAACATTGCCTATTTTATCGAATGTTATTTTCGAAGCTCTGGAGGATAAGCTAAAAATTTCGGCTACGGATCTGGAAGTTTCAATAACCGCTACTTTTGACTGTGCGGTTACCAAGAAGGGTATTGCGGTACTTCCCGGAAGAATACTGTTTGATATCGTGAAAGAATTACCTGAATCAGAGATAACATTTGAAGGCACCGCCAGTCGTGTCGAAATAAAAGTACCCAATGGATCATACAAGATAGCCTGTGCTACCGCGGAAGATTTCCCGAAACTGCCGGTTGTAAACACGAAAAAGCAGATCAAAATCGACGGTTCCGATTTTGTCACGATGATAAAGAAGACAACCTTCGCCTGCTCTCTCGATGAGACCAGACCGGCTTTGAATGGCGTTCTGTGGTCCACCAAAGGCGATATGATGACTATGGTCGCGACTGACGGTCACCGCCTGGCCAAGATATCGGTCGAAAATTCCAAGCTGAAGGGTATCTCCGAGGATATCATTAT
>JBFMFJ010000347.1:0-4250 GCA_040752235.1 Candidatus Zixiibacteriota bacterium
GATAAATATGGCAATCTCGCCGGAAGCGGTATTTCGATATCCGCAAGCGGCTTGATTTCGGGAACGCCGGTCAGTGTCGGTTCAATCAACTTTATTGCCAGAGTCGTTGATGAGGTTGGCGCCTCCAATGAACTGGGCTTAACTTTGGTGATAAATGAAGTGGTGGCTATAGCCACCACTGAGCTTCCCGATTGGACAGTAAATCGCAGTTACAATCAGCAGCTTATCTCGACGGGCGGGACCGGAGAAATAACCTGGACAGATAAGAATTCCGATCTGACCGGTACCGGTTTATCGCTGTCCGCGACCGGTGCCCTGACTGGTATTCCGGCCTCGGCCGGCCCGATAGAATTCACCGCTCTGGCATCCGATCAGAGTGGCAGTTCTGCCGAGATGGTATTAAGTTTGAATATCAATGATGCGGTGGCAGTTACGACGACATCACTGCCGGCGGCAATCGTTGATGAATCATATTCATATCAACTGGAATCTTCCGGCGGAACCGGCAATATAACATGGGACGATAAGAATAATGTTCTTGACGGCAGCGGGCTTAGCCTATCATCGGATGGCCAAATTACGGGAATTCCCATGACCATATCGGAGCTTGAGTTGGCGGTCGTTGCCGAGGACTTATGCGGCAGCAAGGATGAGGTGACGCTGACACTTTCTATTCATCCTGCCTACCTGTGTGGTGACGCCGACGGGAATGAAAGCGTCAACATTCTGGATGTGTCTTTCCTGATAACATATATTTATCGCGGCGGCACGGCTCCTGATCCACTGGAGTCGGCCGATGTCAACGCGAGCGGTTCCATCAACATTCTGGATGTCACGTACTTAATCAGTTATCTCTATAAGAGCGGACCGGAACCGGCCTGTCAATAATCGCAAATAATAGCTTTCTCTCTTCGGGGCGGCAATCATGCCGCCCCGTTTTATAACCGCAATTCTATACCGAACACAGAATATACGAATAACAGCAAATCGTCTACCCGTGAAATTCGATATTTTAATTTCATATCTCCCCAAATTTCATTTGAACAATCAGGCATCCTAATCAGTCGAAACATATGCATCCTGCATACGTAATGACCATTATACCGTCTAGTTCCGGCAGCACATTATTTAACCATCGGAGGTAACTATGAATGCAATCAGGCGCATGATCCCCATGTTGTTCTTGACATTTCTATTGGCTGCAGCGGTATGGGGGACAGATGACGTCTATCTCGAAGTGCGCGTCGATCTGGATACGCCCGATGAACTCAGACAGTTGTATCGGTTAAATCCCGACATCGTCCAGGTGGGCTATAAGTCAGTAACATTAATCACTGATAAGAAGGGTGTTGAGGAATTGACTGCATCGGGATTCAAATTTGAAATCACTAATGAGGATCTGGAAGCCTTTTACCAGTCGCGATTTCCGGACAAGGATTATACCGGATATATGACTCTGAGCCAGATTATGACGGAGCTCTTTTTTCTCCATTACCTTTATCCTGACATCACCACCGACACTATAAGCATCGGCCAGACCATTGAAGGACGAAGTATCATTGCCTTCAAGATTTCCGACAATCCGGAGGTGGACGAGGACGAGCCGGAGGTGTTCTTCAATGCGGCCATTCATGCCCGTGAGGTAATCACGCCGCTGATAATTCTGGATTTCATCAGTTATTTACTTGAGAACTACGGCACCGATTCAGTCGCGACACATCTCGTGAATGACCGTGAGCTGTGGTTCGTGCCGGTCGTAAATCCTGACGGTTATCAATATAATGTCACGTACAATTGGCCGGGCGGCATGTGGCGCAAGAACCGCCGCAATAACGGTGACGGCTCCTTCGGCGTCGACTTAAACCGTAATTTCGGCTACATGTGGGGTTATGATAATGCCGGTTCCTCGCCTGACGGAATCGATGAAACATTCCGAGGTATCGCTCCCTTCTCAGAGCCGGCATCCCAGGCCTTCCGGGACTTTGTACTGGCCCATAATTTTTCCCTGACGCTAAATTACCATTCCTGTTCCAACCTGTATTTATGGGCCTATGCCTATAATAATGTATTTACGCCGGATGAAGACATCTTTCGGGCTCTCGGCGATTCCATGAACACGTTCAACGGCTATGAGGCCGGCCTTAATGCCATTGGCTATCCGGTCAATGGCGGCGTCGATGACTGGATGTACGGCGAACAGACACTGAAGGATAAAGTAATATCGATGACATGTGAAGCCGGCAATTATTATGCCGATGGCTTCTGGCCCGAAACCTATCGAATTCCTGAGTTGCTGGCTGAAAATATGCAATCAAATCTGTTTTTTGCCGAAATCGCGGGACATGTCGAAACGGTCCTGAAACCGATTCCGCCGACTTTGACCGTCCCCGATTCCATCGATAACGGCAGCCCGCTGGAAATAACCTGGGTACATGATGATACTCGCAATCCGGCTGTACAATACGAGCTAATTGAAATGAGTGATTATCAGGTGGTGGTGGATGATGCCTCCAATTTCAACAATTGGTACAGCAGATATTTCAACCTTGAAGGCGGCGTCTTCCATTCGGGAACCAGTAACTCGGCTCCTCGATATATGACGGCGCTTCTGCCATACACGGTGCAGCCGAATGACACCCTTCGTTTCATGACTTATTTCGAAATAGCGGCGGCCGAGGACGGCGGCTGGGATTTTGCCTATGCCGAGGTGTCGACGGACGGCATCAATTTTACGACTCTTCCGGGAAATATTACATCAAATGCCAATCCATTCGGCCATAACCGGGGCAATGGTATCACCGGTTGGTCCGGGGCAGAATGGATAGAGGCCAAATTCGATCTGTCCGATTACGTCGGACAGCCGGTATATTTCAGGATTTCCTATGACGTTTATGAGAAGGCCTTTGCGGGCGGCGGTATCTGGCTTGACGATATCCGGCCGGTGGCTTCCTTCGGCAATTACGGCATCATTGCCTCGGATTTGACCGAGACTGCTTACACATTTTCCAGCAAGCCGGAAGGCATTTATTACTACAAGGCCCGCGCCCTTGATGGCGACGGACAATGGGGCGAGTACTCCGAGGTCAAATCCGTGGTCGTCGGCAATCCGGTCATCTGCATGGATCCGGACGGCGACGGGCTCGGCACCCCGGGATGGCCCGGCAGCAATTGCCCGGAAGACAACTGCCCTGCGGTTTACAATCCGGATCAGACAGACAGCGATCTCGATGGGATCGGGGATGTCTGTGATGCCTGCACCGACCTCGATGGTGACGGGTACGGTGAACCCGGGTTCCCGGCCAACGCCTGCATTCCGGACAATTGCCCTAACCTGTATAATCCGGATCAGGATGATTTCGACAGTGACGGCATCGGCGATATGTGCGAATTGTGCGGGGACGCCGACAACAGCAATGCGGTTAATTTGCTCGATGCGACATATTTAATAAAATATCTGTATAAGGGCGGCCCGCCCCCTGTTCAAACCTGGATGGCTGATAACGACGGCAATGGCTCATTAAATCTTCTGGATGTTACGTATTTAATAAACTACCTGTACAAGGCCGGGCCATCGCCAGTTTGCAGCTAAAGGATATCCGGTAAAAGCAAGGGCAGCCATCAGGCTGCCCTTTATTATAATTGATCCGAATATTTCCGAAATATCTATCGCCAGTCACCCAGAACTATAAACGCGGCCCACTGGGCCGGGTGGTCTATTTTATTTTCCGCCCTCAGTTCCCCGAGTTTATTCAATTGCACCTGCTGCAGCGCCTGCGAAATATTAAGACTACTTCTTTCATATAGAGAAGAGAACAGCTCTGAGGTCATTGGATCTAAAACAGGCCAGAGGGCGCTGATTACGGTTCTGACGCCGGCCATCTGAAATGCCCGTCTCAATCCATAAACGCCTTCTCCTTCCTGAATCCTGCCGAGACCGGTCTCGCAGGCGGACAGGACTACGGTCTCGGTACCGCTCAGGTCCAGCGCCGAGACTTCATAAGCGGTGAGGATGCCATCATCGACCCCGGCACTATCGGCTCCCTTACCATGAAGATTCGCGCCGGCCAGAAACAGCCCTGATTGAAGAAGCGGATTTTCGCCTGCCCATTCACCATCCGACGATAAATCATCTTCTCTGCCGTCATCCGCGCATATTCCTTCCAGAAAGTAACCATGGGTAGCGAAATGTATAATCCTGCTTCCGGGCGCTTCTTTTTTAAAGCAATCCTCAGTAGCATCTTTGCCAAGCC
>JBFMFJ010000348.1:0-4228 GCA_040752235.1 Candidatus Zixiibacteriota bacterium
ATGGCGTTCGGGAAGATAACCGTATGGTTGTCGGGTGAACCGAACTCAACCGGAGTATAAATAGTATACTGCGGCAGATCCAGACGCGGACGAGGCTCCTGCTCGGTCAGACAGAACAGCTTCTGAACATAGCCGATCAGCAGTCTTCCATCACTCATCGATGGTGAATAGTGATGCGCGTACTTATAACCGCCCGCATATCGGCGGTGAAACATCTGAGCACCGTCATCAACTCTGAAGAAATTCAGAAAATCTTCATCACATCCGGCAATATAATAATCCGAAATCCCATCCCCGCAGGCAATGATACCATCCGCGAGATACTGAGGACCCAATCCGGGATTGGAGCCGGTATTGGCCCAGTATGTGGAACCATTGGTCTTCCTGAAAGCAACCGGACCGCGGAATTCACCGGAACTGATCCAGCCGTTCCAACCATTGTTGATGACAAGATTATACGCTAAGGCCGGCCCATTATAATCCTGAGCATTACAGGTCTTAGCCCAGTTTAAAGCTCCGGTCGAAGCATCAATGCTGTAGAAAATACCACCGCTCATATACGGCGGATAATCAACATACTGGTTGTAGCTGCTGGCTGTGAACAGGGTCGGTACCCCTTGTGACACATCATAGGCAATGGTGCCGGTGAAGGCTTCCGCGCCGCAGTTCTCGGGGTTCAGGTTGCACAACTGCTGGTTGGCAAACTGCCAGATAACTACGCCGGTCAAAGCATTGACAGCAAAAATATCGCCATTGCTTATATTGGCATCGATGCCGACATAGACAACGCTACCGTCGGTGCTGATACCCTTCAGGATAGCGCCGCCAAGACTGATCGGGTTCACCGCCCAGCCGGCATACTTGACGCCGGTCAGAGCTTCCAGAGCATAAATGCTGCCGTTATCGTCGGAATATATGATTATCGGAATGCCGCCGGCATCCACAATTACGGACGGGCCATACGTCATAAAGTGCTGGCTGTGGAACATGAAATTCTTGGTCCAGATAATAGCACCTGTCTCAAGATCAAAAGCCGTGAAAGCCTTGGCATCGCCTCCGGCCGTGAAGACAAAAGTCTGATCCAGGCCATAATCGGCAAAATTGTAAACAGTCGGCGTGCTGTAGCAGCCGGAACCGATATGAAAACCATCGTGCGGCTTGTTCCAGATTTCCGCACCGGTATTGAGATCGATACAGGCCAGATAATCGAGGAAGTAGCAAACGACTTTGTCACCATAAATAACGGGGCTGTTCAGATTGCTGGGCAGCCCGGTCGGCTGGACATAGGTCCAGGCCTTGGTCATATTGCCCTGAACATCGGTGCCAAGTGAACTGACCGATGCATTGGTGCGGCCGAAATCATGCGCCATGGTCGGCCATTGATCTCCAGGCATACAAACCGGGGGTGGTGGTTCCGCGATACAACAGACGTAAGCTTCGAAAATGAAGTTTGCATCGAGGCCCCAGTCATCAGCCATATAGCCCCAGGCGCCGGGTCCCCAGGTTTCGCAGGAGCGGTAGGAACCGCAGCTGCCGTCATCCGACAAGGTCCGGATACCGTGAAGGGTATCTGCAGCCAGAGAGGTGAGACCAATCCAGATGTCCTCGTCGAAGGTGAAACCGTCACCGCTGTATGACGCCCAGTGGAAGGACGACGCGCTCGGGGTTGGGGTGGCAATACCGTAATCGGCAGGAGTCAATATCTTCTGGAACAACAGGGTCCCGGGAAGACCGCTGCCGCCGTCCGCGGCATAAATATTCAGTTCGGTATTGTCCTGATACAGAGGCAGGGCATATTCGGCTCTGTTCCAGTACCAGTAAACATCAAAATTCTCAAGGCGGCAGCCGAGACCTGACGGGCTGAATTTCTGGTATTCACCAATATCACCGTATTTGTCAGGCAGACGCCAGAAGTAAGCGGTTCCGCAATAGTCGGATAACCATTTACAATTGGAGAACTGGTCTTTACACATATTGGCATAAATCAGGAAGTTGATATCAACTCCCCAATCATCCAACATTAATCCCCACATGCTGTTCCAGTATTCGGAACTGCGTTGGGTACCACAGGAGCCATCATCAGAGATTCCTCCAAGAACTCCCGCAGGATCGCTGACCTCATTTGTCGACCAGCCGACATGGAAGTCGCCGGTCATGACAAGATTCAGGCCCGAAAGATCAACGATATTGTAATTGGGATAATATACCAGTGAGGCATTGGGTATAGTCACTTTGGCAATTTCATTGCTCAAATCAGGGAATCCGGTACCATCATCACCCCAGACAAAAACATCGAGATCGGGCGTGCCGACGGTATAAGGCGCATAAAGTGCCACGCCGACTTCCATGAGCGTCTCCGGTCCTTCAACCGAGAATCTCATGTTGAAATAGTCGTCCCCATAATCATCCGGCTGGGGCCAGACATAGTATGGGGCGCAGTTATATTCCTGAATATAACAGTCAGTAAAAGGAATCAGACCGCAGCAGAGATCGACACCGATCAGGAAGTTGATGTCGATTCCCCAGTCGTCGATCATGAATCCATACAGTCCGGCCCAGTTTTCCCAGCTACGGCCAAGGCCGGCGCTGCCGTCATCCGACAGCATGGCCAGGGTGTCGCCGTCGACAAAGTTATCGACCGAAACGCCGATGTGGAATTCTTCACCATCGGTGAAGACGAGGGGGCCAAGCGAGGACAGGTCAACCGGGACATAGGCGAGACCGGATGTCGGCAGGGATGCAAACGGAACGACAACACTGCCGAGCACATTGCCGGCATCGGGATAACCGAAGCCGTCATCACCGTATACGGTAACCAGCATATCGGGGGTGCCGATATTGGCGCCCAGGTATGAGCCGTAAATACCGATATAGGTCGTCAGCAGCGTACAGGTGTAATCTGCCGCCGGTGTAAAACGCATACCCATTTCGATATCGCCATATTTATCCGGAACACGCCAGAAATAGGCAGCGGCGCCGCCGGAGTAGTCGATGAATTCGCAGAAGTAGGTGGGAGGAAGAAGCGCCGTCGGAGTGGCAATCTGCATAATTTCGGAAGCTGGTTTCTGAAAACTTGGCGCGCTGTGCTTGATCGCGGTCAGGTCCTGAAACCGCGGAGCATCGGGATTAATTGTTTGAACCGGGTTCAAACCATGTCTGGGATTGTCATCAGTACCGAATACCGTTGACATCGCCATCAGGGAAAGACAAAGAATGGCTGCAATTAGAGCAAGAACTCTCCTCTTCATTCGTTCCTCCCGCAATGTTGATTAGTTACTCTTATTTTTAATTCATATTTTTCGGACTTAGAAAGGCATCAATATTAAATAAAATCGACCACTCGACACAATAAATATAGGTCCGGCCGCAAATTAATAAAATTATAGATCAGGGTCCCTCCTGATATAAAGAAGAAAAATCCGGGCAACCACGTGCCGTATAATAATAATTTACACATATTTCAATGTCTGTCAAGGTTTTATTCATTGTGATCGGCGTGAGGAGCCGACAATTGACATTGTCGGATAGGATTATCCGCATATAATTGATTTAGCAGTCACGGAAGAGTAAATCAGTTCCGGATCTTTGTCCCGACTAGTCGGCTGTGGCGGAGTAGCTTAAGTGTTCCGCAAGTAGTCCCTTTAACTCCGTCGCTACCAGACTGTTTCCCAGCGGGGTCAGATGCCGATTATCATGGACAAACAGCCTTCTGGGAGGTTTCCCTGATTTCCAGAAAATTTCACGGGCATCAAGAATTTCGAAGCCTTTGGATCGGAGCTTTTCCAGCCTTATTTTATAGCGATCAGGCAATAACTTGCGCCATCGTGCCGGCTCGGTTATGTTCAGGTCGGGCAGGCTGAGAAAAATTACTGCGGTGTTATGTTTTCCGGCGGAATCAACGAATTTTTCCATGAGCATTTCCAGGATTTTCTCCCCTTCCGGATCACCGTATAAAATCCGATATAAATTACGAGCTTTTTTGTAAATGTACATCAAACCTGACGATAGAGGCATCAATCCGAATCTTTTGAAAATCTCGTAATCCGAATAAAAACCATCAGTTTTTTTCAACCATTGAACCAGATCGGCATTGCTGAATATTTTCTCGATATAATTATCCGGCGGAAGTGGGACCAATTCCAAATCACCGCCATTTATCATGAATCTCGGCTTCAAATACGGCATATCGGCGGCATAACGATCGCGAAAAGGAATATACTGGTTCTTA
>JBFMFJ010000349.1:0-4209 GCA_040752235.1 Candidatus Zixiibacteriota bacterium
CGGTCATTCCCGAGGTGGTCAATCAGGTCGCCTTTAAGGTGATTGGCAACGACCTGACGGTTACTCTGGCCGCCGAAGCCGGCCAGCTTGAATTAAATGTCATGGAGCCGATTATTGCCGAGTCGAGTTTTGAGTCGATTTAGATTCTTAAGAAAGGCATGATCACACTGCTGTATCGATGTGTCGACGGCATCACCGCCAACAAAGAACGCTGCCGGATGCTGGTAGAGCGGAGTATCGGCCTGGTCACCGCGCTGGTCCCAAGGCTGGGCTATGAGGTTTGTTCCGATCTGGCCAAAGAAGCCCTTGAGACCAACCGGGGCGTTTATGAGCTGGTTTTGGAGAAAAATCTTCTGTCCAAAAAACAGCTTGACCAATTGCTGTCTCCCGAAAAAATGCTGAAACCTCAAAAGAGAAAATAACTTAGAGCAATGCTTACCGATGACGATTTGGAAAAAACCAGACTGGATCTTGAAAAACGCCTCAATATCAAGATAAAGAAATGGCGGATAAAGGCTTTGACAGTCATTCCGGCCAACCGGCAGATACCCAATATGCGGATTGAAGTAGGGCAAATTTATAAGAATCTTGAGCCCAATACCCCGTCCGAAGAGGTCCTGGCAATATTCGAATCGGTGAGCTTTCTGGTATGTGCCAAAAATCGGGGTATCGACAGCGGCCTGCCTTACTTTTTCGCCCGCGAAGATGTTCGGAGAGTTGAGACTATCGAATAATTCGCTCGCCCGTCCAAAACTCAAAAAAACTCAAAAAAAATTAAAAAAAGTGAAAATATTTAAAACTTTTCGCTTGACTATTTCGTTAAAACTGACGATATAGTCAGAAATGACGCTAATGTCGGAATTGACTATGATGTCACAAGTGACCGCGCTGTCATAATTGACGTGTGTGTCGACAATGACGACATAGTCGGATGGAGAAAAAATGGTTGCAGCCTTGGATACACGACCGAAAAAACGCTCTCGACAGCAACGCCGGACTAAAAAAACCCGGCAGAAACTGTTGATGGCGGCACGTGAAGTCTTTGCCGAAAAAGGACTTGACCTGACCCGAATCGATGAGATTACGGAGCGGGCTGATGTCGGTAAGGGGACTTTCTACTACTATTTTCAGTCCAAGGAGAAGTTGATAAACGAATTGATTCATGGGATGCTTGATGAGCTTACGGCAGCCATCGATGAAAAATGCAAGGGAATCGCTGATTTGACCTCGCTGCTGGATAAGATCATTAGTGTTCACATTGAATTTTTCAGCAATCGCTGGGAGGATTTTGTTCTTTACTTCCAGGGACGAGCTGACCTGACGCTTCAGATGGGATACGAGGGGATAGAAACGCCATTCCTCAACTATCTGGAGAGCATTGAATCCAATTTGGACCAAGCTATCGAACGTCGGTTACCCGGTCCGGTCCTTCGCCGAATTACATGCGCCGTAGCGGGATTTATTTCCGGTTATTATTCCTTTGCGGTTATCTCTTCCGGGGGCGAAGACGTTGACGAAACGCTGCGTTCATTACGGGGCGCCCTGGTCGGGAGTCTGACCAGGTTTATCAGGGAAGCGGCCCCGTCGGCTACGATGGGCGATGGCGCCCAGGTGTAATGTATGATTAACAGGCACGGCACCAAAACGCAGTTGCCGGAAACAAAGAACCATTTTTTCAGAGGAAAAAGTGAAGACTGTAATTGAAAAGAATGAAAGTATTGTCGAAAGGGCAAAACGGGAATCCGTTTGGGGGATTGCTTCAAGCTTCGACATTTACAACTGCAACCCGGATACCATTCGCGACGCGGAAAAGATTAAGCAGTTCGTCATTGAGTTGTGTGACCTGATTGAAATGAAGCGATTCGGAGAAACGGTTGTGGTGAATTTCGGAGAAGACGAGAGAGTGGCCGGTTATTCCATGACCCAGTTGATCGAGACATCTTTGATCTCGGCACATTTCGCCAACCAGAGCAATACCACATATCTCGATGTATTCAGCTGTAAGCCGTATGATCCTGCCGTTGTCGAGGAGTTTGCCCGCAATTATTTCGGCGGATCACACGTCATAACGAATGTGAATTTAAGGTATTAGGCATGAGAAACATTCGCATCGTTTCAGATCTCGACGAATGTCGAAGTATCTGGAAGCAGGTTATGCCGTCGGATTTCATTACTGATCTTTGGGAGGTCCGCGAATGCTTCCAGAAAAATTTCCAGCGGCCTCCCTACTTCATCGTATCGGAACGCAACGGCCGTATCACCGGCCTTCTACCACTGAGCCGGGTGGATGAGACGGGAAATTATGCCTATTTCCCCGGTGAGACCTGGGCCGGAAAAACCTGGCTGGAACAGAATCGCGTTCTGGTCGGCAATGATCGTGAGCTCCGTGATATGCTGGAGGCGATTCCCGGAGAATATCACCTTCGTTATCTGCTTCCGACCGGGATGACCAGCCAGAGTACTGTAATAGTCGATGAGATCGGTTACCTGTTCCGACCGAGCGCCTACAACTACGACATCGAGAGTTACTTCGGCGAGTTCTCGCATAAAACCGTCAAGCGGATCAAGAAGGATATCGCGGCATTCTTTGAGAAAGATGTACATTTCCGCTATGACGATCTCCGTGATTTCGATGAAATGGTACGTCTTAATATCGATCGTTTCGGCGAGGACTCATACTACTTTGATCCCCGGTTTCGTGAAAGTTTCCGGGACCTGGTGTATTTCCTGAATGAAAAGGGCTGGCTGCGAATGACTTCTATCATAATAGACGGCGAAACCGCAGCAGTCGACATGGGGGCTCTGTACCACGGCAATTATACGCTCATGGCCGGTGGTACAAATGCCGCTTTTCCCGGCGTTGCCAAGCTGATTAACACACATCACATGCAGCGTGCCTGCAGTGAAAGAATGGATACAGTCGATTTCCTGTGCGGTAACTTTTCCTGGAAAACGATGTTTCATCTGACACCCCGGCCGCTTTATATGTTGTCCAATATTCCGCAGGCTGTCACAGTACCGGAAAATACGGTCACTCCGATTATGGAGAAGGTGCCATTGCGGAGATCAGCCAATGCCGGCTAAGCGCGTGCTCGTAGTCGGGACGACTTCCGACTACATTGAAATAATTTCCCGCCGTTACCCGCGACGGGCCTTATTCCTGACCGATCATAAAGAACGGGCCGGAGCCTTGGAACCTCCACCCGAAGATGGCAGCGAAATTCTCTGCGATTTGATGCAATATGATGATGCCGTGGCGGCGCTTCAGAAATTCCTTGCCGGGAATAATCTCGACCTGAGCGGAGTGGCCTGCTTCGATGATGAATCGATGGCGCTGGCTTCACATATCGCAAAAACATTTTCCCTTCCATATCCTTCGGCCGACACCGTCATCAACTGCCGGAGCAAATTCCTGTCAAAGCAATTATGGGAGCAAGCCGGACTGCCCACACCCCGTATTTCCATGGTACACAATCCTGACGAGACAATTGAATTCCTGGGCAGGGTCGGCGGCCCGATCGTCATTAAGCCACTCACCGGAAGCGGCAGCGAATTGACATTCGCCTGCCATAACGATAATGATTGCAGCAGGGCCTTTGCGCGAATCAGGGAAAAGCTGAAAAAGCATGCCAACCTAAGAATGTACTTGTCCTATATTGGAAGCAATCAACCGGATCCACACTCGGTATTCGTGGTTGAAGAGTATATTGACGGCGATGAATACAGCGCCGATTATATTGTTGATGGAAACCATATCGAAATCATTCGTATTGCCCGCAAGATATTCTCCACCGATAACAGTTTCGGTACGGCCCTCGGCTATATTCTGCCCGCCGAATTGCCGCCGAATATTGATAAAGCGGCATTTTCAAAACAACTGCTTGAAGCCGCTCATGCTCTCGATATCGAAAAATCATTTGTCATGATCGACTTTATTGTTCGCGACGACAAGGCCGTCATGCTCGAGATGGCGCCTCGTCCGGGCGGCGACAATCTCCCCTTCCTGATCCGTCAGAGCAGCGATTTTGATATACTGGGAGCGGCACTTGATTTTGCCGAAGGTAAAGACCTGCGAATTCCCATGGGGCGAGGACTGGACACGCCTGATCGGCGCCAGGATAATTGCTTCACGGAGTGGAGTCATATCCGAGATGGACACAACCGCCGCTTTGCGGGATATGCGCGTCAGGGAATGTTATCTCAAGCGCC
>JBFMFJ010000350.1:0-4201 GCA_040752235.1 Candidatus Zixiibacteriota bacterium
GGCGAGGATCCGGCGCGCGGGCTGCCCGATCCGGAATATTACAAAAACCAGCAGGAGATTGACCTGAAAATTTATGATCCCGAATATGAAAAAGTCGTATCCAGCGACAGGGTCAGTATAGCGCGCGATATTGATGCCGCGGTACATGGGCTGACCGATAATCTGATCACTGCCACCAGTCAATACGGCGACACGTACTCTGAAAATATAAAGGTCAACAGCAACGGTTTCGAGGGATTCAGCAACGGAACAGTCTTTGGCGGCGGATTGGAGGTAACACTTCGAGACGAAGGCGGCGGACGCCCCGGTGACTGGGACTGGGCGACTGTCCGATATAAAAGGGACCTGCCCACGCCGGAAGAGATGGCAAAAAAGGCCGTCGAAAGAGCGGCGCAGAAGATAGGTCAAAAGAAAATAGAATCCGGCATATATGATATGATTGTTGAAAATCGCGCTGCCAGCAGACTGCTCGGCACGCTGGAATATCCTTTATCCGGCGGCGCCTTGTACCGCAAGAATTCCTTTCTTGAGGGAAAACAGGGGGAAATGATTGCCTCTGAGAATCTGACCGTAATTGATGATCCTTTCATCATTTCCGGCCTGGGTTCCCGGTTGTTTGACGGCGAAGGAATGGCCGCCAGAAAGCGGGTTATAATCGACAAGGGTGTCCTGAAATCATATTTTATAAGTAATTATTACGGCCGAAAATTATCGATGGAACCAACGACATCCGGTCGGACCAATTCCATCATTGAGCCGGGCGACAAATCTCCGGAGGAATTAATCAAAGGCGTAAAAAAAGGCATCTTTGTGACCTCATTCGTCGGAGGGAACTCCAACTCCACAACCGGTGATTATTCAATGGGTATTATCGGTATGTTGATCGAGGACGGCAAAATTGTCAAACCTGTTAATGAGATGAATATTTCCGGTAATCTCCTGGGTCTCTTTCTGCAACTCGCGGCGACCGGCAATGATGTCTATCCGTATTCACCGGTGAGACGGCCAAGTCTATATTTTAAGGATATCCAGTTCAGCGGATTATAAAAATTTCCCATCCAATCCAATCAAAAAGGCCGGTTCGGAAATTCCGAAACGGCCTTTTGTTATTTATATCAGGAACCTTATGACGGATAAACCGGAGCCGGTCCGCCTTTGTACAGAAAGTTGATCAGGTAGGTTACGTCGAGAATATTGATGGAACCATTGCCGTTCGCATCGCCCGCTGCAAGCGGATTCGGGGGCGGACCACTCTTATACAAATATCTGATCAAATAAGTGCAATCGAGAATGTTTACGTAGTGATCGCCATTGGGGTCGCCGGCGAAATAATTATAAGTGGTAACCAAAATCGAATCCGACCAGTAGCTGGTGAAATTCCACTCATCCAGAGTCTGAACCTTAATATAAAAGCTTCCGAGAGCAGCCCAGGTATGGGCGGCATAACAACTATCGCCCGATTGATAAGGTCCCATCCAATCGCTTACCTCACTCGGCGACCATTGAAAACGGTAATAAAGCTGCTCGGAATCCTGATCGGTGCCGCGGCTCGAGAATTCAAATTGATTAAGATAGTAGCCTTTGTTGATACCTGAAGGGCTTGAAGGCTTTCCCGGTGCTATATTCTGATATCCGCTATTAACAATATCGACGATGATCTCGACCTGGCCGCCGCCAAGCCAGTTCATTTGCGCCGTCAGGCCCAGGGTCATAACCGGACGGCATCCGGCCGTCTCAATGCAGTGGCGGTATATCGCGTCATCTTCGCCGATACCGCCCCAGTTGACGATATAACCTCCGTCATAGTAACAGATCGGAATCCAGGAGACATTATAGTAATTCCAGAGACGCTGATAGGCTTCCGCATTTTTGTCAGCCACAAGGGCCGTGTAAAAAAAAGGATAATCATGCGTTTCAAAAACCTCATGGAGGAAAGCTCTCATGACCGGGCAGTCCGGGCAATAGGTGGATGTGCCCTCCTCTCCAAACACCGTATGCGTAAAGTCCGGATTTCCGGTATTGCCCCATTGACTGTCAGGGGTAGCCGCCGCCGCGGCATCAACCCAGTATGCCGTGAAAGGATTCCCGTTCGGGGGGGCGGAGTACCCGACATAAGGGCTGGCATTGTGAATCACGGCGAAGGAGATAATGTTATCTCTCTGAATGTCTGAATACGATGTTCCGGAGGCGTCCCAAGAGGCTGTTATATGTGCGCTTTGCATCGAATCAAGAGCTATCGCCGTATCCAGCGCCATATGCAGATATGCGAAATTATACGGCACGACCGAGTAATCTTCCCAGCGGGAGACCGGTTCGGCGATAATAATCATCAAACTGCCTTCATAGGTACCGTCCGCCCGGACCATACCGGCTAATGTCGATATAAAAATCAAGTTCAGAAAAATGAACCTGATAACGGAAGAGATGTGAGAAAACTGCCTGTACATTTTTGCCCTCCGTAATTTTATGACACAAACATGACCGCAATTTGAAACAGATTGCAGTCGCGAGCAGAAAGGTAACGCGTGAGGGACACAAACGGTGCGGTACCCAATGTTGTCCAATAAATCACCTATATAAAAATACGGAAAATATTCGATACGTCAAGTTTATTTATCGGTCTATAATTGATTAATGCGATTCGGACATAAAAAAAGGGAGCGATGATTTCGCTCCCTCAAAATCGAATGTCTTTTTTTATGACGGATATACCGGCGCCGGCCCGCCTTTATACAGATAGTTGATCAGGTAGGTTACATCGAGAATATTGATGGAACCATTGCCGTTTGCATCGCCCGCTGCGAGCGGGTTCGGCGGTGGACCGCTCTTATACAAATAGCTGATCAAATAAGTGCAATCAAGAATATTGACCGCTCCGTTGCCATTGGCATCACCCGCCATATATGTATAGACCGTCACATTCAATCCGGGTGACCAGGATGATTCAAAACCCCACTCATCTTTGGCCTGTACTTTTACACTAAACGTCCCGCCAGCCGTCCACACATGGGGGAAACTGTCGCAGACCGCACCTGATGCAAAGGGGCCGCTCCAGTCTGAAGTGTCGGTAGTACCCCAGGCAAATCTGTAGTACATGTCATCACTGTCGGGATCGGTAGCGCTGCCTATATACTTGCACGTTCCGCCGACTACGGCTTGATCATCACCGCCCGGTGCCGCAGGATTATTAGGTCTCTGGTTTTCAGTCAGAGTCACATGGACCTGGTAATTGACTCCGCTAATCTGTGTCAATGCCACTTTCATACCGAAACCGGGAACAGTTCTATGGCCCGCGTTTTCAACCATGGTGCCGATATTGAACCAGGCGGTAGAGCCGACCTGAACGAATTGCCCGCCGTCAAAATACGTCGTCGGCAGCCAGTGCAGATTAAGATCGTCATTCATCCGAATATCGGCGGCATCATCCATATCAACCACCATAGCGGCATAGAAGAACGGGTAGTCAGTATAGAACTGGTGAGCATAAGCCAACTGGGTCGCCATCGAAGGACAACTGGGACACCAGGTAGCGGTCCCTTCTTCAATAAATACCGTATGCGTGAAAGCATCGTTGACGGTATTATACCATTCTTCATCAACAGTAGCCGCGGCACAGGCATCGCTGTAATAAGCATTAAAATAATAATTGCAGACAGAAACATTAGTATCGCAGCATGTCACGACATACTGGGATTGATCATAAAGGACCGCAATAGCCATCAGATTATCAGGCGTGATATTGTTATAGGCCGATATCGGATGCCAGCTTATGGTGCGGTCGAGAGTTCCGCCCACGGCAGTCAGATCGAAGGTGCTGTCATAGGCAAATCCGATAAAACCATTGTGATAATACTGGTCCGGAGTATAAGTCTCCCACCGCGAATCCGGTTCCACCATGTAAATTATCAGGCGGCCGAGATAACCCTTGCCGGCCTCGGGAGTATCGGCCGGGGTTTGAGCGGGCTGATATTCACTGCTTCGCTCATACGGGTAGACATCGAAAGCCTCCCCGGTGGCCAGTGAAGCGGCGAGAATCAGCGCGATAACTAGTAAACCCAAAAGACTGCCTTTAATGACGGTCATTGTGCCCTCCAAAGGTTTGTTATTAAAATATCTAAATTCTTCCTAATTTACAGTCTACCAAACACTTGTAGTAAATAAGCGTGCCCCACACGGCGGATTTTTTTACCTCTCTCTTATG
>JBFMFJ010000351.1:0-4190 GCA_040752235.1 Candidatus Zixiibacteriota bacterium
CCCTGCCTCTTTCAATACCCGAAACGCATCCACGGTGACGAACTCATTCAGTCTGGTTGATCCGCTGCCACCCCAGTCAATCAGAGAAATTCTGCTTCCTTGCCCCGGCAGGCCTGTCTTATAAATATTCCGTTCGCAGGGCCAGCCGCCGTCCGGCAAACGTTTCGACTCCAGGAGATCCAGCGCCTCCTTGCATCGCTTGTCTTTAAGATAGCCGGCCTCGGCCAGAATCAGCAATCCGAACAAAATATCATATTCGAAATAACGCGGGTAGTGCAGTTCGACAAAAGATTCTCTCATTATGGTGCCGTCTTTTAGTTTTTTGAACAATTTTCTCTTGAGCAATAATTCCGCGGCCCGTCCTGCCGCCTTTTTCGATTCGGCATTTCCGGTTAACTTTGCATGAAGCGCCAGCGCCCGAAACGGCACAATTGTCTCTCGATATGACGATATCTTCGCATCCGGCTCCTTGTCGCAGTTCCATCCCCCGTCCGGCCACTGCCACATCGCCAGGCGCCGCGCCAGTTCATCAGCCCGCTTGTCGGCGATTCCAAGATAGAGCGATGTATAAAGTGCATTGCCTTCCTGCGAGCCGCACCGGCGTGTCAACCCCTTTATCAACCTGATATTTTTTTCATGCTCACGGGATAAAAGCCAGTCATAAACCTGATCGCGCAATGGCATCAGCTCTTTATCCCCCGGCGGATAATCCAGGTCGGCCAGACCGACCAGAGTCCAGTGCGCCCCGTACCATTTGGTATAAGGATGATACGGCAGCCGCCCGTGGTCATCCCGCCCGGATAACAACCCGCTCGTCCTGTCGGAGTTTTTTATTTCGCGCTGCAGATGCCTGACTTTTGCTGAGTCCTTCTTCTCTCCCAGGATATATAAAAGCGTTTTGTACCTGATCGAAGGCTCATCGGATTTCAACAACCTCTCGACAACACTCATTACATGTTTTTCCATTATATTTCGTACACCCCCGCTCTTGGTTGATTTATAAATTAATAAAATATATTTTTTCATAAAGTAATAAAATTCTGTCGGCCTTTGTTTTTTTTATTGCATGAGCTTCTCAATATTATAATCTTGGATTGGTTGTAATGGGATAGTAATAAAATACTGGGAAGGACCTCACATACTGCAGGAATACTGCCGATTATTTTAGTTAAAAAAATCCAACTTTTTTATGGGAGCTTTCATGTCCAAATCTCTAACGTTACATATTTTTATAATAATTTTTGCCCTGGCCGGGTCGCTCCTGGCCGAAGATGGCCGCTTTTTATATTCATATCAGGATTTGCCGATTAATGTGGAAGTTGGCAACGTCTTCGCAGCCGATCTTGACAACAACGGCGCTCTTGATATTATAGCCATCAATTATTACGGGACCGTTTTATATATATTCCAGGGCCATGAACACGGCCGCTTCACTCTTTTGCAGACGCTTGAACTTTCGACTTATTACAGCGATAAACTTTTTGAAGTCACGGCGGGAGATGTCGATGGTGACGGTTTCGCCGACGTTATTCTGGCAAGTGAATTCAACGACAACACATATATGACCATTCTTTTGAACAACGGCGACGGGACCGTCTCGGAGACCCCCGTCAATTATCCCATCGATAACGATGGAACGGCTATTGTAACATTTGATATCGACGAAGACGATGATCTCGACATCGCCATGGCTACCACTTACCATGTCAGCGTTTTTCTTAATAACGGCGATGGAACCTTTGCGCCGCGCATTGATTACTCCTGCGGTGATTCATGGAATTACGGCCTCGATATGGGCGATTTCAACGGAGATTCTTATATCGACCTGCTGACTTCCAATTACAATGTGGACAGCCTCCGCGTCCTTATTAACGACGGCAACGGCGCCTTTACCTCCGTCGTCAGCCTTGGCTGTTATCATGCCCTGGATGTCATCGCTGTCGATGTCGATTTGAATAACTTCTGCGATATTGTCGCGGTCACTTATCCCGGTGAGATTGTAATATTCCCCGGTAACGGTGACGGCACTTTCAGCGATTCGGTCGTCTATCCGGCAGGAAATCGCTGCAATGCGGTAAATGATGCCGACTTCGACCAGGACGGCTATCCCGATCTGGTTGTTAACGGTAATGCCTCCCTGACCGTCTCGGTCTTTCTGAATGATGGAACCGGCAGCTTCAATGCCGGCAGTGTGGCTCTGGCCGATCCGGGTAATTCCGTGATGGTCGGCGATATCGATCAGGATGACTATCCCGATATTATCGTTCCGAACAATTTCGAAGGCTCCGGCCGCATCATGATTATGACCAACGACCAGAACGGCGAATTCCCGATGTTCGAGAAATTCGACTGCGGTGGCAATACCAATGCCCAGGGAATCTGCGCCGCGGACTTCGACGGCGATGATAATATCGATCTGGCTATTGCCGGCGGCAGTGGTAATGAAATTATAGTCGCTTATAATAATGACGGCTTATTCGAAGTCGATTCAACTTACGCTGTCGGCACCATGCCTTATTACATCATTGCGGCAGATTTGAATAACGACAACAGCCCGGACCTTGTCACCGCCAATCATAATTCCGACAATATCTCGGTGCAAATGAACGATGGCAACGGCAAATTCAACGAGGTCCCTGTGCAGTATACCGCCGGCGACGGCCCCTATTTCGTGGCTGCCGGTCTTTTCGATAATGATGATTACCTCGATCTGGCCGTGTCCAATGAATACTCGGATAATGTATCGGTCCTTTTAAATAACGGAGATGGCACATTCGCAAGCGCCGTCAACTATGATGCCGGGGGCGGGCCTCATGCTATTGCTCTTGATGATTTCAACGATGATGGTCAGGCTGATCTCGTTATTGCCGACTATGACCAGTGGCCGTATAAAATGACCATGCTGCTCGGCGTCGGCGACGGCACCTTCATCCCCGGAACCGATATTCCCATGACCTGTAATAATGAGGGGGTCGTTCCGCTTGATTTCAGCAATGACGGCATTCCCGACCTGGTTGCTTTCCATGATGAATATGCCCTCCTCTTTTTCGAGAATAACGGCGACGGTACTTTTGCCGAACCCGACTCCATGCGAATTTATGGCTCACCCTATCTTATCTTCAAGGCCGATATTAATGCCGATGAATATGAAGACGTCTGCCTGGCTCATTATTTCTGGGGAATGATCTCCGTGTTTCTTAACAGCGGCAATGGCTATTTCTATGATCCGCAGCATTATAATATCAGTGACTATTCCCGGCCTGCCTGCGCCGCCGATTTTGACAATGACGGCGACCCCGATATCGCCGTGGCTTCATCAAACGCCACCGATCCCGATTTTTATGGCGTCCTCTGGAACCGCAATGAGCAGCTCGGAACAGGCATTGATGAGAACAACCATGATCTGCTGCCCGGCAATTTTATTCTCTCCCAGAATTACCCTAACCCGTTCAATCCGACCACGATTATTGAATACACTCTTTCTTCAAAGATGCCTGTCGAAATCGAAATCATCAATATTCTCGGCCAGACCGTAACCGCCATCGATGAAGGCATCAAGACCGCCGGCAAATATTCCTGTCAATGGGATGGCCGTGACCAATCCGGCCGGACACTTCCGAGCGGCGTTTACCTTTATCAGATTCGCACCGACAGAAAAACCGAAGCGAAGAAAATGTTGCTATTGAAATAATCCTTTTTTACACCATATCATCTGTGTTCAGGGCCGCAATCCTCCCGGATTTCGGCCCTTCTAATTTGACTTAAAATACCGTAAATAATATGAAGGCCTTAGCGAAGGGCGTCAATAGATGGATAAATTGTCTATCCTTGCTTTAGTCATCATTTTAGTCTGTGCTCTTGGATGCGGCGATACTTCAACCGTAGTCGAGCCGACACCTGTCCCGGATATTAATGCCACTGTTATCAGGGTACCGCGCGATGCCGCTACTATCCAGGCCGCTATCGATAAGGCCGATCCTCTCGATACCGTCCTTGTCGCCAATGGAACCTATAAAGGAAACGGCAACCGCGACATCGATTTTCGGAGCAAATCAATCATATTGCTTTCCGAAAACGGCCCCGCTTATACCATCATTGACTGCGCCGGAACCGCTGACAACCAGCACTGCGGGCTGATAATAACCAGCCGCGCCAATGATGCCGTAGTCGACGGCTTCACCATCAAAAAC
>JBFMFJ010000352.1:0-4133 GCA_040752235.1 Candidatus Zixiibacteriota bacterium
GGATACTTTACCATAATGGGAACCGATATCAAAACGGCGGCGGCCGGATTGGAGGAGGCCGGGGCGGACCTGATCGGTTCCAACTGCGGCAACGGCATTGAGAAAATGGTTGAAATTGCTCAGGGTTTCAAAATGTGCAGCCGGATGCCGCTGGTAATTCAGTCCAACGCCGGTTTGCCCCGGATGGATAGAGGGAAAGCGGTTTATCCGGAATCGGCGGAATTTATGGCCGAAAAGGCGCGTGCTCTGGTGGCTATCGGAGTCTCGGTCATAGGCGGCTGCTGCGGCACTTCGCCGGCGCATATCAAGGCGCTGAAAAAGATGGTTAATTATGAGCGGTCGCACTGATTTCAAAGCCAATTGTTGACAATCACGACAAAATTATATTCATTGGGCATCTAAGAATAATCGGGGCGTATATATTTTATGCAGGATGCCTTATGTCGGTTTTTTTAATGAATCAGGGAGACTCAAAAAGTGAAAATAGACAGTGTAGCCATTCTTGACTGCGGCGCGCAATATACCAAAGTGATCGACCGCCGGGTGCGTGAATTATCGGTTCGTTCCGAGGTTTTTCCATTGAAGATAGAAGCGGAGAAACTGAAGGGGTTCGACGGGATAATTCTTTCCGGCGGCCCGAAATCGGTGTGGGATGATGATCGGCTGGAATATGACGAGGACATCTTTACTCTGGGTGTGCCGGTGCTTGGGATATGCTACGGTATGCACCTGGTTAACAAGCATTTCGGCGGTATTGTCTCTCCCGGTGTCAAAAATGAATACGGCGAAACCGATATCGAGGTGGATCCGCGGTGCAAATTGTTCGACGGGCTGGAAGAACGCCAGCGGGTTTTGATGAGCCATGGCGATTCGGTGGAGAAACTCGCCGATGGTTTCAAAAGCTGCGGCGTATCGGAGCATATATGCGCCGCCATGCATAATGATAAGAAAAAAGTATATGGCGTGCAGTTTCATCCGGAAGTCGATCTGACGATCAACGGCGTGGCCATGCTGCGCAATTTCCTCTATAAAGTCTGCGGACTCAGCGGTAATTATATTCTTGAAGACAGAATCGACACCGCCATCGAGAAGATAAAGAAGCAGGTGGGCGACGGACAGGTGCTGGTGCTGGTCAGCGGCGGGGTTGATTCGGCGGTGAGCGCCGCGCTTCTGAGCCGGGCGCTCGATCCGGAAAAGATATATGCCATCCATGTCGATCACGGTCTGATGCGCAAAAACGAGAGCGATATTATCTGTGAACAATTGAAACATCTTGGCCTGAAGAATCTTATCCGTGAGAATGCCGAAAATAAATTTTTCAATACGCTCGTGAGACTCGACGGGAAAGAGATCGGGCCATTGACGGCCACGATCGACCCTGAGGAGAAACGGAATATTATCGGCGAAGTCTTCGTCAAAGTCATTCAGGATGTTTCCGCGCGGCTGAAGCTGAATCCGGGAAAGACCTTCTGGGCCCAGGGGACACTGCGTCCGGACCTGATCGAGAGCGGGAATCCTGATGTAAGCGCGACGGCGCACAAAATAAAGACGCATCACAATGATGTCGAGATGATCCGTCTGGCGCGGGCCAAGGGGATGGTGATAGAAACCAACTGGGACTGGCATAAGGATGAAGTTCGCCAGGTGGCGCGCAAACTCGGTATAGCCGAAAGTATCGCCTCGCGGCAGCCGTTTCCCGGACCGGGACTGGCTATCAGGACAATCTGCTATGACGGGCGGGGCAGTGTCGATCGCGAGGTATTCAATGGTTTCGAAAAAGTGCTTGCGGATACAGGCAGTGCATACAAAGGGACTGTTTTGCCGATAAGATCGGTCGGTGTGCAGGGAGACCTTCGCAGCTATCGGCATCTGAGTCTCCTCTGGGGTCGCGGTCTCGATCTTGACTGGAATCATGTCTACCGACTGGGGAACAATATTCCCAACAAGGTCAAAGGGATCAACCGGGTTGCCTATGTTCTCAATAAAAAAGAGATCAAGCAACAGATCAACTGCACTGAGTTTTATTTAAGTCATGATTCGGTGGCACTGCTCCAGGAACTGGATCATGTCGTGACGGAGAAATTGAATAAGCCGCCGATGAGCCAGGTGCTGGCGGTGCTTCTGCCGATCGGTATGCAAAAGAAATTCTCCGTGGCCATCAGAACCTTTATCACCAATGATTATATGACGGGGCGGCCGGCCTTTATCGGGCAGGACGTTTCGAATGAAATCATCGCCGAACTGGTCGACGAACTGGAGAGTAAATTCCGCGAGATTGATTTGATTCTCTATGACGTCACCAGCAAACCACCCGCGACGGTTGAATGGCAATAGAACTGCCAAAAAGTGTCTAGGTACAAGCCTGTCTTTCAATAATATACCATTTTCAGGTAAGTTCTTGTAACACAGCCTATTGACATTGTTTTAGCATAATCTTATATTGGCCGCTAATATTGAGCAGCCGAATTAAGTGGTGTGTAATTCGCGGGTTGCCAAAAGAATCATCTCAGGAGGGGATAGCGAGCTCGTGAGAACCTATCAATCGCCGCCTGACCGAGCCTTAAACAGGCATGATTTCAGGATTAATTCCGAGATTTATATTTTTTCGATTCTTCAGAATCTGCTTTCATTCCATGGTTCTTTTTTAATGCATTCTGTTAGACATAAGCATATTATTGATACAAAATTCAGTAACAAATCCGGGGGTGTGAATTAGAATATTTCTGGGGGAGACGCTGATAGCGAGAACGCTGGGGAATATTGATTTTTTCGATATATAACTCCTGTTGTATCTCAGACGGCCATACTTGATATCTTCGTGCCATTGAGGAAACAATTACGGTCTGTCGATGAGATGACCGCCTGGCATCAAATTGTTGCACGTATGGGGAGCAGAGATGACCGATCAAGACAGGGATCAAAAAAACGGGGGCGATAAGACTCTTTCGGCAAATCAGAAACGAGAACATCGTTTCAGAAACCTGCTGGAAAGTATCGATAAGAAAAGAGTCTTTTTTATCTTTCTGGGACTGGGATTATTTTTCCTGATGTATTTTCTTCCGGCCTTTCCCGATGCGGTCGATCCTTCCGGAGAGCATTTTGTCCTGTCACGGGAAGGGAAGGCGGCCCTGGGATTATTCTTCCTGGCCGCGGTCTGGTGGGTATTCGAAGTTATTCCGATCGGTATAACCAGTATCGCTATCGGCGTCGTACAGGCCTTATTCCTGATACGACCGACGCAGGTGGCTCTTACCGACTTTCTGGATCCGTCGGTCTGGTTTATCATCGGATCGATCGTGATAGGTATGGCCTTTGCCCGTACCGGTCTGACAAAGCGGATGGCTTATAAAATGCTTCTGCTGGTAGGTGAAAAAACCAGCATGATATATCTCGGCGCTTTTGTCATGACCACTCTCCTGACATTGATTATGGCGCACACTGCCGTCGCGGCGGCGGTTTTCCCGCTTCTTATGGCCATCTACTCCCTTTATGATGAGGATAACAAGCCGACCAAATTCGGCAAAGGGCTGTTTATAGGTATGGCCTTCGTGGCCGGTGCCGGGAGTATTATCACGCTGCTGGGTGCGGCCCGCGGAGCGGTGGCGATCGGATTTTTCAAGGATATCATCGGAAAAGAAATCACTTTCTTCCAGCTTTCGGAATATATGCTCCCGGTCGGTGTTACGATGGTGACGATAATTTGGGCTCTGATGCTGTTAATTTTCAAACCGGAGCACAAGACGATTCCCGGTCTTCGGAAAAGAGTCGAATTATTGAACCAGCATCTCGGGCCGATAACGAAAACCGAAATCCTGACATTAGTCATAGTTTTCGCTACAATCGCGGTTATGAGTCTGCGATCGTTCATACCGATACTGGAGAGCCTTAACAAGAGCGCGGTGATTCTGGTGGCGACGATTTTGTTTTTCCTGTTCAAGATACTCAAAATAGAGGACCTTGAAGAAATACCCTGGAATATCGTGCTGTTGTTCGGCGGGGCGATGAGTATCGGCTTATGTCTCTGGCAGACCGGCGCCGCGAGCTGGCTGGCCATCAACTGGCTGGGTGTCCTTCAGCATGCCAGCTGGTTTATCTTCGTAATGGGAATAGCGTTGTTTATTCTCCTGATGACC
>JBFMFJ010000353.1:0-4090 GCA_040752235.1 Candidatus Zixiibacteriota bacterium
GGCACAACCCAGCGGCACAGAATACAGGATGGCGCCGGGCACTTCGGCGCCGGGCCGCCTTTATACAGCCAGCTAATGAGATATGTTACATCAAGAATATTAATTGAGCAATTTCCATTACAATCAGCCTCGGCAGGACAGGACGGCGCCGGACCCCCTTTGTAAAGATAAGAAATGACATAGGTTACATCGAGAATATTCACCGAGCCGCTTCGGTTGGCATCGCCGGGTCGGAGGCAGCAGCAGGATTCATTATATGCGGGCCACGAGAAGATTGAGGGACGGGCCGCGATCCAGGCACGGGCCTTGTCAATGCTGCTGATTAAAGCCGCTTCACCCGTGTTCGAGGTTGCCAGTATTTTGACAAAAACCATAGTATCATTCGGAGCAAAGGTCCCATGTGTAAAGACTGATACCATGTGCAGATCCTGATATAGTGAATCCTCCATGGTTTCATCGGTGGAGGCCCAGACCGAATAACCACTAGAACTGATCATCCTGTCATACAACTGCTGCGGAACGAATCCGCCGGTCGGGTAAACATAATCGGCGTTTATTTCCGACCACATGGCTCGGGGGGCGGTATAACGATCGTTAGTCGTGTCATAATGTGGCAACTTGAAGCCGCCGTAGAATGAAAAACCGCCAAAACGCTGATTAGCGAGAATGCAGTCATTGTTCTCGATACTGTCAGCATCATATTCAGCCCCGTATAAATACATCAGATTGCGGGTTGCATCAAAATCAGAACCGTTCTCTGTGCCCGAGTCGGATGGAATATCCCAATCAATTGCCTCACCGAAAAACATATTGTTATAGGTTTTGCTTGAATTATTGATAATGCGCTGTCTTAACACCATGAAATCGCAGCTATCGGGACCGATCGGGGCATAGTATTTCGTTTCCATGACGATGTTGGAATCCTTCGACAAATAACGTCCCGAATAACCATATCGATAATCAGGATATGACGTCGAATCGGAAATCGGACTTTCAATCGGGCGGAAACCATCGTTGCTTAACCAGTCGGCATCAAACATATAGTAATTAAGAATAGTGTCCCCGGCATCGATATAGCAAAGGAACGGACTTCCATCATACAGGTACACTCTGGCATGATCGTCGGCACCGGCCACATTATTGGTCGTATCGCAGTCATCAAAGAAGTCTAAATTGTATCCGCCATTGTTACCGGAACCGCTGTTGCCGAAGTTACCGGCATTGTTGAAGGCAAGACGCTTGCAATCGGTCCTGATGTTGAGAACCTCCGGAGGTTGCACGGTATCAGCCACGATCAATTGGACAGAAATGGAATCGGTGCTGCCTCCCAGTGAATTCGAGGAAATGATTACATAACCTCTGACAACTGAAGGGGAGACCGTAACCACACCATCCGCATTCAGATAAATGTCAAAATCGAGGAAGTTCGGGCTTAAATGCGAAATCTGGAATGGCCCCGGATTACTGACATCAAGCCAGCCGGAGGCACCGTTAATTTCGACAGTTGTGATCGAATTGACTGACAATGCGGCGTTACCAATGTTCTCCAGCTTAACAGTTTTGGTTAAAATTTCACCCGGATGAACCCAGGTCGGATTGGTGATTTCCTTCGGCGAATAAGCCAGTACAGGATTCGGGACGGGATCAACGCAGGGAACCCGGAACCACTTCACAAAGTTGGTTGACCAGATACCGGCATCCTGCATGACTGAACCCGGGAATTTATCATTGATGTAGAGAACATCAAGATAGTAATCGCCGGCATAGGCGCCGGCTGACGGATCGACAACCGGAACCACATCGAAGTCGGCCCCGCCGTTCTGCATACCAAAACGGGAGACCGAGGGATAGTGATCGGATTCGCAGGGGAGTGTCGCCGCAACACCGGTGTCGCACCACGGGGTCGGGGTGTTGGTCATGTTACGGGCAACGTCCCAGTTGTAACCGCCGTTGTCGGACACTGAGATATACAGTTCGCCGTTGGCGGTTCCGCGGTATCCGGCGGTGGTCAGACTCAGGGCTGCGCAGTCGGTGTACAGACCGTGGGCCAGATCCTGAAACTGGACGAAGACCGCATAGAACTTACCCTCGCATTCGGACAGCATCGGCTTGCCCAGGCTCATTTCGTTCCAGGCACCTCCGGTGCAGACACTATCGACGATGATATCCTGCGTAATATCCCAGTTGGCATCCTTCACCGTTCTGATTTCATCGTTGGATTCATCCCAGTGTAGCATACGGGAGCCCCAGAAATAGGTGTATGTCCCAAGGCCGCCATCTGTTCCGGTAGGATCGATGACACGGGCCGGCCAGAGAATATGCAGAATGTCGTCGCTGTCGATCAGGACGGACATATCGCCATGGCCGAGGAAGCCGCCGACGGTGGAGTCATAAGAAGTCATGTTGACCTTTGAACTCCAGGAGGCGCCCATGTTCGTTGAAATCATATAATAAATATCATTGATGCGCTGATTGACGCCGAGGCCGGGATCGATCCAGTCACGATCCCATGACTCCGGGTCACCGGGGTAGGCGCCGGGAGGTGCCTGCCAGACCAGGGCCACCTTGCCGCTGACGCGCGAAGCCGTCACACTCTGCGATATGGTCGGAATGGTATCGACAATCATCGGCGGATAATCCCAGGCGCCGAGAGTATCGGAACCGACTCTCCTGTAATAATGAACGAAGGAAGGATCGATTTCCTCTTCATATTGCATGGAAAAAACATGCGTTACGGTATCACCATCGAACACCTGATATTCCATCTGCGGCCAGATAAACTGCCATTCTCCCGAGGCAATCTGATCCGCCGGGACACCGAACTTGGAAACCGAGTCGGGCAGTCTTCTCTTATACGGCGAGAAGAAGCAGGCGGCCGGTTCAAAATCATACCAGACTGTAGTCAGCCAGCCGGCACTTTCATCATGATGATTTCCTATCACCACCTTGCCTTCAGTATCAACATCCAGGCCGACATAACCGGAATAGTTGACTCCGGGGCCAAGGCGCGGATGAATGTCGCAGCCGCCGCCGGTTCCCTGAAATACGAATGAACCAATGTCCGAATCATACATTTCATAGCCGGTACCGCGATCCAGGGAGGACATTACCATCGTCGTCGATTTTGTCCAGATTATGTGCATATTCTGGTTTCCGCGCCAATCAATCTGACGGTTCATACGACAATTACCCTGAAGATCATAGGTCGTGATACCGACCTGGATACCAGGTGATGCGGACTGCGCACCACCAAAGTCCAGCGAGGCCTCGGAACCGGGAGTGAAATAGCCGGTATAATTTTCGGCGCCGGCAAGCCTGACTTTGGAGTTCTTTGTAATGTACTCCCGGTATTTTCCTATATTTTCGTTTTTGGATTTGGCGGCATTAACGGAAAGGGTTAAAAGGGCAATGATAAACAGGGAGAGTATGGCTGTCATTAAAAGTCTTCTGGTCATCATTTCTCTCCTTTGCTGACAATGTTTAAAAACCTACTATTTCCCTCTCAAACTGATCTTTAATCTTGTTGATGAAAAATCCACCTCCCTCCCAAAATTCCAGAATAGCATCTAATTAATAGACGCCGATATTGACAAATAATTTACTTTTAATTTGGATCGCCGATTCTGAAAAAGAATTTATGCCTCATATAGTCCTGCAAGCAAGCAATTTAATATACTGATTAAAATGCATATTGTCAATGAAATACTTATCATAATCGTTATGGAGCAAGAGATTACGGGAAGTATCATCTAAGGCATGAAATCCGGAGAATTGGCAATAAGGGCGCCGGTACAACCATGCGCAATGAGATGTTTTACTTTTGAAAAGTAATTTTTGCCGGTGCCGTGGCGAAAATACGCGCGACAATCACCGATATTTTTTCTTTCAGAGGTACTGTAATTTTCAAGCGATAATTGACTTTAGTTGAAATAAAACAGGAAGCCGCCAGAGGGCGGCTTCCCGATTTGACTCATCTACTCGCTCTGCCGTCAAAATCGGTCGAGCCGATCCGCAACGGCATCACGCCATGACATGCCTAGTTGGCACCAACGCACAAGGCACAGCTAAAGTCCGGACACTTCGGTGCAGG
>JBFMFJ010000354.1:0-4088 GCA_040752235.1 Candidatus Zixiibacteriota bacterium
AAGGCCGGGCGTTTTATGCGATTCTTAAATTTGTGCTCCTCCGCGATCCTGACGGTGCCATGGCCGAATTGGATACGGCTCTTATACTGGATCCGGAATTTCAACTGGCCCTCTCATTTTATATCGAATTGTACATGCAGCAGGAGCGCTACGATGATGCCATTACCAAGGCCAAAATCGTCAAGGGACATCATCCCGAATCGCCCGATGGATACAAATCTCTTTCGGATATTTATTTCGTGCAGAATAGATTCGATGAATCCATGGCGGAAGGTAAACTGCTGCTTGAAAAGTTCCCCGATCATGAAAGCATATTGGATCGTCTGGTCAGTATCCAGATTCATAAACGCAATTTCGAGGAAGCCCGCAAATACAATGAATATATCAAAGAGCGCCACGGTGATGATCCGTACCTGATGGTCGATTACTACGCCAATCTGGCCAACTTCGATTTTTGGAATGGTCGATTCAAATCGGGCTTCGAGAATTTGAAAAAAGCGGCAAAACAGGCCGATCCGACCGGTGACAGTATTTTGATATATAACCAATACAGCACCATAAGCGATTATTATGAAACTCTGGAAAGACCGGACAGCGCTCTGTACTACAATCGTATCGCATACAAGTGGGCGTCGCGTTTCCAGCTTTTCGATTATCCGTTGCTGCTGGTGAAGATCGACCCCAAAAATGAGCCGGAAGCACGCGTTCTTTTCGACCGGGCCCTGGAGAATTTCAAGGAGCGGTTGCCGGCCAGTCTCTGGAGCCTCGGCGATAGGCTTAAAGAAAGATTCAATACCATTTGCTCCGGCGATACGGTCGGGCAGCGGGAAGCCATACGCAAAATAGTCGACGAGCAAAAACAGGCTTCAACCGGAAATTTAATCACTCTGGGCAAGTATTGTTATCTGACCGGCCAGTATGCCGAGGCCCGCAAGGAGCTGGATAAAGTTGTCCTGCCGGGGGCTCAAAATATAACGTCGCGGGTTGTGAGCCATATGAGAGCGGTTTATTATCATGGCATGGCCTGCGAGGCGCTAGGCGACACGGCGGCGGCGATTGCTGATTATCAGGAGATTCTAAAGTACTGGGGCAAGGTGGACATGAAACTCGATCTTGTCTCTGACACCCGCGCCCGTCTTGATAAATTGACAAGTTGATTATTGGCTGCATGGAGAGGCCGGCCGCCCGGTGGATAAATGGATAAGAAAAATATCGTCAAAGCCGGGTACGATAAAATCGCCCGCGACTATCTGGCATCCCGAAGTACTGACTCCGAAGATGTCCGCCTGCTTGATGAACTCGTGCAACGATTGCCGCGAGGGGCGAAGGTTCTTGATGCCGGCTGCGGAGCCGGTGTTCCGATCACCCAATTATTAAGCCGTCAATTTGATGTTACAGGTATAGATTTCTCCGAAACCCAAATAGAACTGGCGCGTAAGTCGGTTCCTCAGGCTCGATTTATTTGTCAGGATATCACAAATCTGGATTTCCCTGAGGCATCATTCGATGCTATCTGCTCATACTATGCTATTATTCATATTCCCCGACGGGAGCATGCGGCGATCCTTCAATCATTTTATCGGCTGTTGAAACCTTCCGGCTTGGCTTTGCTTTGTCTCGGGGCGGATGATCTCGATGATGACATTGTCGAGGATTATCTGGGCGCCCGGATGTATTGGAGTCATTACGATGCCGAGACCAATCTGAAGCTAATCGAAGCCGCCGGTTTTGATTTGATCTGGTCAAAAATGGTGGCTGATGCCACCTGTCCCGGTTCCGGCCATCTTTTTGTTCTGGTTCAAAAGAAACTTTCCTGATAACGACAAACCGTATTCTTAAGCCTGTTCAAAGGCTATTAAATTTCTTGCGTTTGGGGCTGATTCTGTGTAATTTCCGGCCGTAAAGTCATCCTTGCCGGAGTGGTGGAATTGGTAGACACCAGGGACTTAAAATCCCTTGGATCGCAAGGTCCGTGCCGGTTCGAGTCCGGCCTCCGGCATTTACTATTTATGTGATTGCAGGTAATCCCTGATTTTCCGAACCTCGCCCATCAGCGTGGAATCATCGCCCACCTTAAGATATCTATCAAAGTAATAGATTGCTTTTAAAGTATCGCCGTATTTGAGCCCATCCAGACCGAAGTCGTAGTAAAGCCGGAACGGATAAACTTCGGCCGTGTCAGGAATCAGACTAAAGTAATGAAGCGCCGAATCAATCTCTCTTTTCTCATAAAAATATGCGGCGATATCCCGATAGGGGAAGGGATTGATGGCATCATAACGGATACTTCGCCGCCACAATTCCAGCGCCCTATTATTCTGACCCATTCTGAGATATATGGAAGCCATGAAATAGCTGTTTTCGGAGTTGTATGGATTCAGCGCATCGGCGATCTTGAAATTCTCGAGGGCAGGCAGATATTGATCTCTGGCGAGCTGGATTCGAGCCATCAACTGATAGCCCCGGAAAAAGGACGGATTTTCCATTATCGCCTGTTCGATTAATTTTTCGGCTGCGTTATAATTCCCGTTCAGGAGGAATCCTTCGCCATGCCGAACCATCTCCATTTCAGGATAGTTGGCATTGCAGAATTTTTTTAATTGCTCCGCATCGCTTCCCATCCCTTGTTTTTCAAGCATCGGAATTATTGTAAAAAGCCCGCTCCGGCCATGTTTGGGATCCTGCTTCATGATATCGATCGCATATCGCCTGAGCCCGTCGGGAGAGTTATTTAGCGCCAGCCAGGGAATCATGATGGACAGGCTTAGCACGACCAGCAGAAAAGTGGCCGATTGAAAATGCTTATTGGACTGATACCAGACCACCCACAAATAAACACCTGCCAACTGGGCCGGAATCAGCATGGTCGAAAAAAGATCCCAGTCACGGGCCATCCCCAGTTTGGGCTCGATGATAAATGCCGCCAGCCCCCCGATGACGACGGATATTAGAATAAAAAGCGATGCCTGATTCACACCTGAAGAATCCAATTTTCTAAAATGCCTTAAACCTATTAAAATCAGGACGATGAATATCGGTGCCAGGAAAAGCACCAGATTCAGATAATCAAGCAAATGCCGCCATGATAGCAGGAAGTAGCCATCGACGGTGAAACGATCGCCGATGGGGGATAGAAAAATATTTCTGATTTCAAGGGGAGCGGTGAGTTTAACAATCAGGTAAAAGATAAATACCATACCTGTTATAATCGCAAGGATGCCCATTTTCTTTGAGGCTGAATATTGAAGCATTTTTTCATTTAAAAATATCATGACAAGATAAATCAAAAACGCCGGGAGAAATATTAGGGCGATCTTGTGAAAAAAGACTGCGATGGCAAACGCCAGGATCGGTATGATCGATCTTCTGCCATTTATTAATGCGGCCAGTGCTGATATAAAGAAAAGACTCAGGAAGGCTGTTACCAGCCCATATGTCTCGACATAACCGAAGTACAGTATGACCGAGGCGCCACACAGATTCATAAGAACAAAGGCATAATATGCAAAAGGTGTTGCTGTAATTTTCCGGCCGTAGTAAAGAAGCGTCAGGATAAAAATAATTCCTGAAAATATGGATGTATATTTGAATGAAAGATAAATGCTTTCCTGTTGATCCGGGGCATTGATAAACTGCGCCAGCAATTGATGCACCTTCATGTCGCCGTATGATTCGGATTTGAGTGCCAGAGTCGGATCGGATAGCTGAGCCAGCAACTGGTAGCCGTCGCCGAGGAAATGTGCCCTGGTGCTAAATAGATAAAAGGCGACAGCGAATAATAACATTACAAGATAAGGGAAAGGCGACTTGACCATACTGGATGGTGGTCTATCACCATTCTTCCAGATTACCGGATTGCGAGCGCCAGGAAAGTAAATCACTATACAAATGAGGAATAGTATCGGGTAAATAAATACCAGTCCATCCAGATACCCGGCATGATTAAATCCCCACACTCGCAGAGATGGGATTAATGAAGCGATGAATCTTAAAATCAATATGAGAGCTGCGACCAGGAAAACCGAAAGAAGCCATCGGTCGTGGTGTGTTTTTACGTGTTTAATTTTTGGGGGCAAGTTTTAATAAAA
>JBFMFJ010000355.1:0-4088 GCA_040752235.1 Candidatus Zixiibacteriota bacterium
CCCTGTCGAGGAATTCATCTTTAGTCTCGACAAGAATGACATTATAACCAGTCATGGCACATACATGCGCAATACCATTACCCATAGTTCCGCCGCCGATCACGGCGATGGTTTTAATATTCTCCACATTCACAGTCCTGTTACTCCCATTTCTATTTAGACAATTTCCAGCGAAAGAGCGACAGCGTTTCCGCCACCCAGGCACAGCGTCGCCAATCCAGTTTTGAGTCCTCTATCTTTCAGAGCATAAATAAGTGTCGTCAGGATACGGGTTCCGGAGGCACCGATAGGATGACCCAGGGCGACGGCGCCGCCATGCACGTTGACACGGCTCCAATCCCAGCCGAGTTCCTTGCCATCGGCCAGTGCCTGAACGGAGAAGGCTTCATTGGCCTCGATCAAATCGAAGTGATTGATATCATTGATGCCCATCCTGCCCATCAGTTTTCTGACAGCGTAAATCGGTGCAAAGAAAATCATCTCGGGTTCGATACCGGCGGCGGTATAATCAACCACACGGGCAAGCGGCGTCAGGTTATGTTCCTTAAGATATTTCTCGGAAACGACTACGGTCGCCGATGAGCCGTCATTCAGACCGGGAGCATTGCCGGCAGTAACGGTTCCATCCTTTTCGAAGGCCGGTTTCAATTTGCCCAGGGCTTCCATGGAAATATTGCCACGGGGGCATTCATCCGTTTCGAAAATAACCGGGTCACCTTTTTTCTGCGGTATTTCGACCCGGAATATTTCATTTTTGAATTTTCCCTGCTCCATGGCGGCGACGGCCTTCTTATGCGAATTATAAGCAAATTCATCCTGTTCTTCCCTGCCGATTCCGGCCTTGCGCCCGGTCAACTCGGCGGCACTGCCCATATGCCAGTTCTTGAAAGCACACCACAGGCCGTCAAGAACCATGGAATCCTGCAGTTTCTTGTCGCCAAACTTAAGTCCGCCTTTGGCCCCATGCAGGACATAAGGCGATCCGGACATCGACTCCATTCCCCCGGCGATTATACAATCCTGATCACCGGCACGAATGGATGAAGCGGCCAGCATAACCGCCTTGAGCCCGGAACCGCAAACTTTGTTTATTGTCAGGGCCGGCACCTCGGCGGGAACTCCCCCATAGATGGCGGCCTGACGGGCGGGCGCCTGGCCGACACCGGCCTGGACAACCTGTCCCATAATGACCTCATCCACCGTCGCAGGATCTATTCCGGCGCGTTTTACTGCTTCCTTTATTGCCATAGCCCCCAGTTGAGTAGCGGTAAACGTTGATAAACCGCCCAGAAAAGTGCCAATTGCAGAACGGCAAGCGGCTACTATATAAACTTCTTTGTCTGCCACTATCTCCTCCAGAATCTTAATTTTATAGGTTTTATTTATTGAAATTATATAACAAATTGACGACCTTAAATCAAGTGAAACATAATTTTAGAGACTTAAAACCGGATTAATTTTTGTTGACAGCCATTTTTTCGCAAACTTATTTGCTTCAACTTGTTATAAGGGTATAGAATTCGTATATTAAAGTAGCAATAGAGATTCCTTGGAAAGGAGGAAAATGTGAAAAATTCTGTCTTCCACTCACTGATTCTGACAGTCACGATCGTTATCTTTATTCTCGGATTGGCAACTCCGGGCTTCGCTTTTGATAAGGCGAGAAAAGGTTTTATTCTGGGATTCGGCCTTGGACCCGGGTACGCCAAATATACCGAGACCAGGGATTCATCGGGAACGGAAGTCAGGTCATTCGACGAAGGCAAAATTTCCCTGTTTTCTGATTTTAAGATCGGTTATGCCCCTTCGGAAAAACTGATGGTTTACTGGATGAGCAAGGGCGCCTGGTTTGGTGTCGACTCAACGGTCATTGATGAAGAGAAGGAAACAGTATCCATACTTGGAGGTGTCGGAGGCCTGGGCGCAACATACTTCTTCAGTCAGGATGTGCCGTCATTTTTTGTCAGTGCAGGCGTCGGTTTTTCCTCCTGGAGTCTGCCATTCGAAGGTACCGATCCATGGACAGGTATCGGAGCGGCAGGCAGTATTGGTTATGAGTTTGCCAGGAATTGGACACTTGAAGCAAGTGTACTATATGGCAAACCAACGCATGAAGTAGATATAAATAATTATGAGGTCAAGAATATGGCCTTTGGGTTGACCATAAACGTACTTGGTTACTAAAATAACCTAAAAAATCTGCAATAATGAATTGGCCGTGCAATCATGCACGGCCTTTTTTAATCTTCCAGCCAAATAAAATCAACTCACCGTTCAATTTTTATGTTGACAAATTTTATAAAAAAGAGACATGTTCCTGAAATTGATACTTAAATAAGTATTACCGGAACATAAATAGACTCATTTGAAAGGAGTTCAGTAATGAGAAAGACTTATGTCCTTATCGTATTCGCCATGCTGTTCGCAGTAACGGCCATGGCACAGGATACGCCTATCAGCCCGGGAAGCATGATGGTTGGAGGATCAGCCTACTTCCAGAGTCTAAGCGGCGACCTGTATGAAAACGAAGCTGGCGACAGCTATACGGAGATTATGGTAGCTCCGAACTTTGGATATTTTGTGGCACCAGGTCTTGTCATTGGCGGTGAGCTGGCATTCAGTTCGATGAAACAGGGTGATTATGACGCCAGCGCAATAGGCATTGGCCCGATGATCGGATTTTATTTCAATGTTAACAGCGCCAGGACGGAAGTCAAGGGTTCAATTTATCCTTACATCAAAGGCCAATTCATATTCCTGTCGGCCAGCTTCAATGACAGTGATGCAACTCAACTCAGCCTTGGCGGCGGCGCCGGTATCAATTATATGATTTCGGATGCCGTGGCAATTGACCTCGGTTTACAAATCTTTTCCGATTCTTATGAACCTGACGGCGGCGATTCCATCAGCGGTATGAATATGATGTTCGGCGCCGGAATCCAGGCTTTCGTATTTTGATTTAATCGGTTCATGGTAAAATCAAGACCGGGCAAACAGCCCGGTCTTTTTTATTTCATGTTATTTTATGGATTGCTGACGCCTGAAATCATTTCGCATTCCCTCAGCGTCAGGCCGCCATAAGGATTTTTTTTATTGTCAAATAGACCAGGCTGTCTTACCTTGGCACTAAAGACGGGTCGTAATCGAAAAATATACCTGGAGGTCGGAGTGAATAGAGCATTATTAATATTATTAATTTCGGTACTGGCATTTGGCGTTGGTGTATCTGCCCAGCCTTCGGCGAAAACCGCCTTTTTCTTCGGAGGAGGCTTCACGAACCAATTAAGCCCTGACAGGTTTAAGGACAACTGGAATACGGGTATTAATATAGGTGGCGGTCTGGAAATAAAATTCAATACATTCATCAGTCTGGTTCCAAGAGTATATTACAATACATTTTCGCTGGATAATGAGGCATTCTTGAAAGTGCTCGAGAGCGAATACGGCTACTCGATTGAGGGATTATCGCTGGACGGCGGCTCGATGAATGCCATTGACTTCGGTGCTGACGCCAAACTCTCCATACCAAAGAAGATGGCTGGAATATTGACTCCGTATTTTATAGGCGGTGTGGGATTGACCAATATCGGTTTCTCGGATCTCACTATCACCAGTCCTGACAGCACGGAAACACGGAAAATAGACCAAAGCGAAACCGACTTTGCTCTTGATTTCGGTTTTGGATTGCAGGCGGCGATATTGCCTACAATTTCCGCTTTTATTGAATTCCGTTATGTACTAATTATGGCGGATCCAAAGAATTTCTCATATATACCAATTCATGTTGGAATTTCACTCAGCAAATAAATGAAAAACAGTTTTAAGCCGGAGCGACTGTTCCGGCTTTTTTATGCCAAATTTCTGCCATTGCACATAACAATGGACACATTGTCATATTGTCGTCCGGTCAAAATATCGGGATCATTCTGTTCTTCATTGACAAAACAACGATATTTAGCGTCATTATGCCAATATGAGATCCATCACAGTAATCATCATACTGCTGATCTTATGCTGCGACTCTCTTCAGGCCGGCAATCATAACGGATCGGTGGCAATCGCAGGCGGGATTTCCGCGCCTCTCCGGC
>JBFMFJ010000356.1:0-4083 GCA_040752235.1 Candidatus Zixiibacteriota bacterium
TTTGGTCTGTGAAATTTCGGCGACGGCCTGACCCGCAATAAAAACGACTGGGAAATTCAGGCTTACAAGGAACTCGGGCTGTATGTCACGTGGGCGAAAGTTGCGAAGGAAAATCGCGACGGTATTGAAGTGTATTTATCCAAAAGACTGAAGCCGATGGTTCGGCGGCATATTACCACGGCGAAAGAGATCGAAGTCAATCTGCCCTGGGTCAAAACCGATCAGACGGTTAATGCCTGATTCTATCTCTCAACGGCCCTGACAATGTAATCCGGAACAAATTCTATAGCGCTGTCCTCATTCTCACCGGAGAAATTACCGGCGGTCGAAACCACCACCATATTTAAATCGGGAATGACAAAGATAAACTGGTCCCCCAATCCCCAGCATATTTTAATATCGCCGGGTGCGGGAACATGGCCGGCAACATTATCCATCGGCATCATCCACCACTGGTAGCCATAACTGAATATACTGTTGACTCGAACATGATTGAAAGTTGATGTTTCCACCCAGGCAGCCGGGACAACCTGTTTTTTATTCCACTTGCCGCCGTTCAGGTACATCTGACCGAACCGGGCCATATCACGCGGGCGCATCCACAATCCCCATCCGGTATTGGTCAATTCCTGGGCGCCCGTTTCCCAGATATAATTGTCGATGCCGAGCGGTTTCATAAGGAATTCATCGGCAAATTCCTGTGCCTGTTTTCCGACGCTGTTGCGCAATATCCCCGACAACACCATCGTGCCGCCGGTGTTGTACCTGAATCTGGTTCCGGGCGGTTCCACCATCGGCTGATCAAGAACATACTTCACCCAGTCAGGACTGTGAATGATTTGATAGACGGAATAGCGTGGGTCATCGAACGGATATGTGAATTCATCCCAATGCGTCCCCATTCGCATGGTCAGAACATTTCTCAGGACTATCGCTTCCTTGTCGGGCGTTAAATTCTCAAAGCCCTCATATTCCGGAAAAAAGCTCAGCACGTTGTGATCAAGGTTATCGATATGGCCCTGTTCCAAGGCGATTCCGATCAGTGCCGATGTGAAGCTTTTGGTTACTGAAAACAATTGATGTTTCTCGTTAACATCATAACCGCGATAATACCGTTCATAAACAAGAAACCCGTTGCGAATAATCAGCAGGCTGTGAATCTCGCCATAATCCCCGGCCCTTATTTTTAAATCCAGATTCGCCAGGATGGAGGCATCCAATCCCTGATATTGCGGGGGCGCCGTTTTCCAGTCGGAAACATCCCTGTCGCTGGAATTAACGCTGCATGAAATATTAAACAGCAGGATTATAATAAGAAGCAGAATGCTTATCTTAAAATCCCAATGATTTTTTGTTGGATAGGACATATTGTCGCCTCCGCTGCCCTGTATATCTGACGCAGCCAATAAACGATTTGTTTTACTCTTTTGATTCACTGCACGATAATATTGAAATTTACATGACCAACATGTCTATTTTCGTTCAAAATAAAGCCCGGGAAAACGTAAAACATTCGGATAGAGTCGATCTTTTTTCAAGGCCATTTTTGCCGGAGGGATGCTATGAAAACCAGTGTTATTTTTACCGGTTCCGGGCCGATTCTAATTATCACCAGTTATACCTCGTTGACTGATCCCGGCTTTGTCGAAAAACTGGAATCAAAGGGTATCAAAAAATTTATCGCCTGTGAACTCGATCTTGAACTGGTCCGAAGCAAATACGGCGCTCATTTTACCGCGGTTATGAATGATGTCAAACAGACCGATGATTTGCGAGTGCTGGATTACAACGGACACAATGTTTTCTACAATTTCTCCTTTTCCGAAATGGGCGAACCGGTTTACTATGAACCGGAATATGTCTGAGAATCTGGGCCGGAAGATGTTGGGCGGGTTGAGGATACCCGCCCTTATTAATTTGGGCTTGTCGGTCCTTTCATGTTCCTACCATAAAAAATTTTCTTAAGATTCCGATAATAAGGACATGACTATACCATTTTTGGAATTGATAAAGGGGGAGTTCGATTCCGAAAGGAAAATACTCCATTTGACCGCCCGCGAAAAACTCGTGGTCGAGACCAGGGCGGAATTAAATGAGCTTTGTGCGGCGGTGACTACTGTAATCAAACACCACAGCAAAGGCGAACGAATTTACATGATCGTTGATCTTGCAAAATTCGTCATTGAACCGTATCTCAATGAAGACTACGCCAAAAAGATTAAATCGATTTATGAAAATTACCTTCTCACCAACGGTCTTCTTCGCTACGGGCTGGGGATTACGCGTGTAACCATAAAACTCGGGCATGCCGGTTATCTTGACTCCGATCCCAATCTTTTTAAGACAAAAAAAGAAGCCTTCGCCCATGTCGATAAATTGATAACTCAAATGACAACGCCAGTCAGAATTTGAATTCTTTCCCATACTTATCAATATTGCCAGGCGATTTTTACTGATATATATTTTCCGCATTATAATGTAAGTTGGAGGCAGATTGGATATCCTGGTTCTGGTAATATTTTGCTTTGTCTATCTGGGGATGATTCTCGGCCGCATTCCCGGACTGGCGCTCGATCGCACCGGCCTGGCGCTTCTCGGCGCCATTGTTCTGGTGATTGCCGGAAGAGTCAATCTGAGTCATTTCACCGATGCCGTCGACATGCCAACTATAATGCTTCTGTTTGGCCTGATGGTTATATCGGCACAGTTTCGGTTAAGCGGCTTTTATTCACATTTGATCCGCCGCATAGGCACTATGGAAATTTCCCCATCCGCCCTGCTGGCTCTCATTATCGGGGCGGTTGGTCTTCTCTCGGCCGTCCTGGCTAATGATATCGTCTGCCTGGCGGTAGCGCCGGTTCTGGTTGAAGCCTGTGACCGGCGGCAGCTCGATCCCAAACCGTTTTTGCTGGCGCTTGCCTGCGCTGCCAATGTCGGCTCGGCCGCCACCCTTATCGGCAACCCGCAAAATATTCTTATCGGACAGATGCTGCATCTGTCATTTTCAGGCTACCTGTGGGATGCATTGCTGCCGTCATTTCTCGGCCTGATACTGGTCTGGTTTATTATCAGCCGCTTAACGGCCGGCCGCTGGCACCAGGCCAGGAAATCACTGCCGGTTGAATTACGCCCGCATAGTCTCTGGCAGACTTCGAAAGGACTTATAATTGCCATCATTCTGGTGGTCATGTTTGTGGCATCGCCCTGGCCGCGGGAGATAATCGCCCTGGCCGCCGCCGGTATTATTCTCTGCTCCCGCTATATGCGCTCGCGCGAGATGCTTGGTCTGGTCGACTGGCAGTTGCTGCTGCTTTTTATCTCGCTGTTCGTGGTCAACCATGCCTTCAACGCCGCCGGCTATTTGGATAGTCTGAAAAGCAACCTTGTCGCGGGCGGAATCAATCCCGACCACCCCGCCACATTGTTCGGAATCAGTGTCATTCTTTCCAATATCGTTTCCAATGTCCCGGCGGTTATTCTTCTGCTGCCGACTTCGAGTCATCCGATGACCGGCTCGATCCTGGCGTTGTCCTCGACGCTGGCAGGAAATCTTTTCATTGTCGGCTCTATCGCCAATATAATCGTTATCGACCAGGCCTCGCGCCTGGGTATTCACATAAGCTGGCGCGAGCACGCCCGGATCGGCATTCCGGTCACACTCGCCACTCTGGCTGTGGCCGGAGCCTGGCTCTGGATAAGAATGCTTTAGCAGTCGTCTGACAATATTTATCCGATATTGACAAATATGTTTAATTTTGTATTTTAGACGGGTATGAAATTTACGGTTGCACTGCTGCTCTCTCTTTGCCTGTTTACTTTTCTCGCCGCGCCGCTGATGGCGCAGACGGCCGATGAAAGTACGGTCCCGACCGACCGCATGGCCAACGAAGAAGCCGACGAAGAACCCGGCATTGCTTATTTTCTCTTTACCGGGAAATATCTGCTTTTCCTGATTATGGCGCTGGTCGGACTGGCGCTTCTTATGGGAAAATGGCTCAACCGCTGGGTGCGAATCGGCATGATGGCGGTCGCGTTTGTTCTGTTCGGGCTGGAATTGTTTTATCCGCTGCATCCGAGTCCGAT
>JBFMFJ010000357.1:0-4077 GCA_040752235.1 Candidatus Zixiibacteriota bacterium
CACCGCCGATAGTTTATAATCCCGGTCGTATTGTCGCCGCTTTTCTCCCATTCCGGACACCTCCTTAACTAAAATAAGTATAATCTATGCTTAATTCAGTGTCCACTCTTTTGGGGGAACCTCAGTTATCCGACGGCGGCGTTTATGACAATCTCGGGATGGAGCCGATTAAATCACACAATGTGGTTTTTATTTCCGATGGCGGCGCTCCCTTTAAAGTCTTTACGAAAGGCACAGCTTTCCGGCTATGGATGCGTTATTTCGGTATCGCCTCGAATCAGGTCGGCGCACTTCGCAAGAGATGGCTGTTCGCTGATTTCAATACTGAAATTATAAAAAATGGTGTGGTCGGGCCGCTCAAGCAGGGGGCCTACTGGGGAGTTGCGAATGCCTCCACCATCGCCAAAGAACCGGACATGCCGGGCTATGATGAAAGCCTGGCCGAAGATATTATCTCGCAAATTCGCACCGATCTTGACGGATTCACCAACGCCGAAATCGCGGTACTCGAGAATCATGGATACCTGCTGGCCAACCGGGTTATAAAGAAATATCTGTCTCAATTTTACCCTGAGTCGGCGCCGCCGCCGGCCATTCCTCATCCGGAATTGATGGATCATGTCACGATACGCTGTAAGTTGCGCAAAAGCGGCTCACGTTTTTCGCCGAAAAGAATCTGGAATAAAATAATCGGCCGGGATGATTGGCCGGGACTATAGTATCTACCGGGAATCGGATAAAGCGGCCATAGCCGCTTCGTGCACGAATAAGGCTTTTTTCCTTGCCGTTCCCCAGCGGTACTGGTGCAGTTTTCCCGATTTGGCGATGACCCGATGGCATGGAATCAGATAAGCTATCGGATTATTCGCAATGGCATTGGCCACCGCGCGAAACGCGGTCGGGTGGCCGATAAAGGCGGCGATATCCTGATAGCTGACCACCTTACCGCCCGGTATCGTCAGCAACGCTCGCCAGACATTCACCTGAAAATTGGTTCCTCTTATCAGAAGATGAAACGGCTGCGGTCTGGAGTTATGTGTAATATCGAATATCTGATTGATGTATGATTCAATTAGTTTTTTATTCTCGATAAATTCGGCTTTGGGCCAGTTTTTTTTCAATATTCTGACGGCCTGCGGCTCGGCGCCATCATCCACGAAAGACAGATGACAAATACCCCGCGCGGTCGCCGCGAGGAGACATTGACCAAACGGCGAGGGATGAAAACCATATTCGATTTTCAAACCTCTCCCCTGTTTCTTGAACTCGCCCGGGGTGATGGCATCAAAAGTGACAAACAGATCATGCAGTCGGCCCGGCCCGGACAGGCCGGCGTCGAATGAGGCATCAAGGACATTATCGGCCTCGGCCAGTTTTTGTTTGGCATAATCAAGCGTCAAAAACTGCATAAACTGCATCGGGCTGATCCCGGCCCACCGTTTGAACAGCCTCTCGAAGTGATATTTGCTCATGCAAACGGCGGCGGCAATATTATCAAGTGAAGGTTTTGCCCTGTAGTTGGTTTCGATATATTGGATAGCTTTTTCTACCCGCCGATAATCTTCGGCCTGTTGTGAGTATGTTTGTTTATTCATGATTCAAGAATAATATATGGCGATATTTGCCGCCACCCGAATCTTGCTAAAATTGGAAAATCAGACCTGAAGACAGCTCAATAATTTTTTTACCCTATAGCCCAAGCAGCCGGCCGCCCTGGAAAATGATAAAGGCGGTGACCCAGGCAAGTATCGATTGAAACAAAACCGAAAACCACATCCATCGCCACCCTGCTTCGCGCCTTATGGCCGCGATGGTTGCCACGCAGGGGGTATAGAGCAAAACAAAAATCATAAAAGCATAGGCAATCAATTTGGTGACGCCATTGGCCGGATTGCGCAGTTCGCCGATCAGGCTTTCAGATTCCTCACCATGTTCGGCGCCGATATGATAGAGCACTCCCAGCGAAGAGACAACCACTTCTTTGGCCACAAAACCGGTGATAAGCGAAACGCCCATCTGCCAGTTGAAACCGAGGGGCTCCACGATCGGCTCGATAATTCCACCCAGCCGCCCGATAAAAGAATACTGGAGATCTTCGGTTGCCCGGGCCGCCTCAAGTTCGGAAATTTTTTGAGACGAATAATCGGACTCCATAAATGAATAGTGGGCGATTTCGGAGTCATAATCGACGGCATAATCGCTCTTGCGGGGGAAATGCCCCAGGCCCCAGAGAATAATCGAGGCAATTAATATGATCCCGCCCATCTTCTTGAGATAAACCCGGGTCCTTTCCCACATGTGTATGCCGATCGACCTGGTTGTCGGATAACGATACGGCGGCAGTTCCATCACGAAGGGGAGGCTGTCGCCTTTCAGAATCGTCTTGCGCATCAGGCGGGCGATCAGCACCGCCATTAATATCCCGATCAGGTAAATCGAGAAGATTACATTCCCGGCGGCCGCCCCGAAAAAGGCGCCGGTGAACAGGACATAAACCGGAAGCCTCGCGCTGCATGACATCAGCGGTATAATCAGGATGGTTAAAATCCGATCGCGCGGTGACTCGAGTGTTCTGGTGGACATTATCGCCGGGACGCCGCAGCCGAATCCGATCAGCATCGGGATGAATGATTTCCCGTGCAGTCCCAGGAAATGCATAAGCTTATCCATCAGGAAGGCGGCGCGTGCCATATAGCCGGAATCCTCGAGAACCGATATGCCAAGGAACAGAATAACTATATTCGGCAGAAAGACAATAACCGAGCCGACGCCCCCGATGATGCCTTCAATAATTAGATTGGCGAAGACGCCTGCCGGTAAGATGTTTGCCATCAGCCCCTGAAGCATGACGACCCCGTGATCAATCCACTCCATGGGAAACTGGCCGATCTTGAAAGTAGCCTGAAAGATGAGCCACATAATAACAAGAAAAATGGGATAGCCGAAATAGCGATGGGTCAGGATATTGTCGATATGTTCCGAAAGCATCATCCGGTCTTTCAGCGGCTGTCTCATCACTTCGCGCACAATCCCGGCCACATAGCCATAGCGCCCTTCGGTGATGATAATCTCCGGATCCTCATTGGTGGTTGTCCTGATATGATCGACCGAGTGCTGCAATTGGTTTACCAGCGTCGGCCGCTCTTTTTCGGAGGGAATGCATCGCTCTTTGATTTCCTGGTCCCCTTCAAGAAGCTTTATCGCCAGCCATCGAGGATTGCCGCACCCGCGGCAGCCATGGCAGCAATGTTTCACTTCTTCCGAAAGGGTATTGACCACATCATCCAGCTTGGGGCCATAGGAGACCGGCGGATGACGGTGATGCATCTGCCGCCGGTGGTGCTTGCGGCGAGCTTTGCGGGGACCGTCATGATGCTTTTTATGATGCTTCTTATGGTGTTTTTCGCCCTGCCTGTCATACTTATCGTGTTTATCATTGCTATCATGGCCGTTTTCGATCATGTCGATGGCGGTTTCGAGCAAATGCTCAATTCCCTGCGAGCGGCTTCCGATGGTTTTAACCACCGGCGCTCCCAGAAGCCGGGACAGCTTTTCGGTGTCGATTTCGATTCCGGCTTCGAGCACCTCATCCCACATGTTCATATCGAGAACGAGATCGACGCCCATCTCGATAAGCTGCATGGTCAGATAGAGTGAGCGCTGAAGGTTGCCGCTGTCGATGACATTTATAATAAGATCCGGGTCCTCATTAATGATATAATCGCGGGCCACTTTTTCATCGAGAGAATAGGCGGTCAGGCTGTACGTGCCGGGGAGATCGACAAAGATGATATCATAGTCGTTGTACGTTCGGTGGCCGACTCTCTTTTCGACCGTTACGCCGGGGAAATTGGCAACCTTCTGCCGGGCGCCGGTTAAACAATTAAAAATGGAGGTTTTCCCGGAATTGGGATTTCCGACAAGGGCGATCTTTATCTGACGAAGCGCATCCACGGTGACCTATTACAATACCTTTATTTCAATCAGGGCAGCTTCGGCGCGGCGGATACTGATATGCCCGTTACCCAGTGAGATTTCGAGAGGGTCCTTCAAAGGAGCCGCTTTGACCATTTTGAT
>JBFMFJ010000358.1:0-4076 GCA_040752235.1 Candidatus Zixiibacteriota bacterium
AAGAGAAAAAAACGATTACGGAGGAACCGGCGGAGGAACCCAAACCGACCGTGACCAAACCGGTCGAGACAAAACCTACGGAAACGGCCACGAAGGAAGCCGAGGAGAAACCGAAGGAGACGGAGAAAAAACCGGTCGTTGTGATTCCGGAACAAAAGCCAAAGGAAGAACCGAAGAAGGAACCGCCGCCGCCCTCGGAATTCGCACTGGCTTTCGATGTCAAACCTGGCAGCGCGGCAGGCGTGTTCATAAACGGCAGTGAGGGTGCAGTAGACAGCACCTATAAAGTAAAGCCCGGTTCATATAATATTGCCATTGTGCACCCCGAATATCCGATATATAAGAATCAGGTGAGGATATCGGACAGCGACATGAAGCTGTCGTTTGATCTTTCGAAAGTAGTCCCAATATCCGATTCGGTAAGCATGCAAATTTCTTTGAATCCCCCTTCGGATCAGCATATCATAGAACTTTCATTCAATGGACGGAGGCATACTCTTCTGGAGTTCCCTGTCTGGAATATGATGAAGCCGAAGGGTGAGTGGCTGATTGAGGCGGGCATTTTCGGGATAACTCAGGACAAGCAAAAGAAACCAAAAATAGATTCATTAGTTGTATTTCCGTACGGCGGCGGCACACATGCAGTCATAAATGGGACCAGAGGGAGAGTTGCGCTGGGATCGGCGCAGGGAGGCAAGGTCGAGTCTGTTCCTTTGCTAATTTTCTGGTCAGAATAAAGTCAAGACAAACATAAATCAATCAGGAGGTGTCATGATCAAAAAACATCATGTTTTTCGGATCACCTCGGTGTTATTACTGCTGGCCTATATGCAAACTTTCGTGCTGACCGGAGCGGTATTCGGTCAGGACTCGGAATGCAGTTATGAGCCCGGCAACCCGACACTCGACAGTGCCCGAAAAAGTTTCCTGGCGCTTAATTACAAATGCGCCGAGGAAGAATTGAACGCGCTTCTGGCGGTGGATACGATAAGCATCGAAGAGAAAGCCAACGCGCATGTCCTGCTGGCCGAAGTCTACTACGCCAAAGTTCGCAATGATTCTGAAAAGCGTGACAAGGTGATGGAACAGTTTGTGGCGGCCTTCAATGCCTATCGTGAATGGCGCGGCGAGCTGAATATCAAATCGCCGGAATTCATGGCCATGATGAAGGAAGCGCAGACCCAGGTCGATCAGGAAAAGGCCGAAGAGAAGGCGGCCGAGGAGGCCCCGGCGGTTGAGGAACCGGCCAAGATTGCCGAACCGGCAAAAAAGGAAGAGGGAAAGAAGAAAGCCTGGTATACCCAGTGGTGGGCCATAGCGCTTGGTGTCGGCGTGGTTGCCGGAGCCGTGGTTCTTGCGGGCGGCGGCGGTGGTGATGACGGGACCACACCCGCGACCGAATTGCCGGATTTCCCTGATCCGCCGGCGAAAGACGCCCCTGCGGGCAAATAGCATAAGCACAAAATTATATTCGATATAACAGGAGGTATGAAAGAGATGAAGAAAGCTATAATGAGTATGATATTGGCTGCCCTTGTAATATGTGCGATGGCTTTTAATGTTTCCGCACAGGCGCCTAATTCGATTAGTTACCAGGGGCGTTTAACCAATGCCGCGGGTGACCCGATCACAACCGCGACATCCGTCACCTTTTACATTTATGCCGCCGCCTCAGGCGGTGCACCGCTTTTCACATCAACCCAAAGCGTCACTCCCGATGCCAACGGCGTCTTCACGGTAGAGCTGTCGCCGATGACTTCGGCCATTCTTGACGGCTCCAAAAGATATTTGGGCCTTAAAATCGGAGCCGATGCCGAAATGACCCCGCGGCAGTTACTGACTTCGGCTCCCTATTCCTATTCCAGTCAAGACGCACCGGGAATGGCATCCAGTTATGACAGTGGATCGGATGCTCTTACCGGCACCATCATTGTCGTGGATTCAATCGTTATCAACTGCCCCTCGGCCGGAGTCCTGACCATAAATGCGTCCGGCTATTTTTCACTTTACCATACTTCCGGAGGGGGCGGACATGCGCCACGCGCATATATTTCAACAATCCGGGCCAGTATGCACAACGAGAATTTTACGCTGTTGGAAATGCCGAGCGCCATGCCGACAGGCGCATACAATGTGCCTTTCGCGATGACAACCTCTATGGCGGTCGGATCAGGAGTGACGGTTGTATATCTTAATGCCGATGTTTATGCAGGCGGTGGTTATCAGGTCAATGCCAGCGATCGGATTGGTCGTTCTCACATCGTAGCAACATTTGTTCCGTCATCCTATCAAACCGACAAGAGTGGTGTTTCGGGCAACTCCGAATATATATCAGGCACTCCTGCGGAGAATTGAGCATGATTAATCCTGTTTCAAAAAGATCATTACATAATAACAGAGTCAATATGATCTTCATCCAGAAAGGGGATATAAATGATTTGTAGATATAAAATTGTCACATTGCTGTTGTTCCTGGCAATGATGGCATCATCCGTCATGGCTCAATCCGGCAGTACCAATTATGAGCTTACCAATGGCGAACTGGTCGGAGGAGGAGGTCGGTCAACCAGCACCAACTATGTTGCGGTCGGATCGGTGCCATTGACCGGATGCTCACGGTCGACAAGCACCGGGTACGCCGTCATCGGCGGGGCGACCGGGATATCATACTCCATACCGGTCACGGTACTCGAGATCAGCCACAGTCTGACGGCTCTGAGAACAGTCAATTTCGGGGCCGAGCAGTCGATTTCGATAACCATTGTAGCCGGCGAGGGCGCTGATACAAGCGGTACGTTGTTTTCGCGTCCCTATGGACAAAACACGTTTGACACGCGCGATATGGCCCTGAGCGGCAGCGTTCTGTCATTCACCATACCGGGGACCGAATTGGGAATTCGGGGAATGGAGTATTATATCAGAGTGGCTGTCGGCGAGGATACCGCCTGGGTTGGACAAAGGACCGACCCCTACGTGTACGTTACCAGTATGACCAATGCGCAGGGACAGCGCCCGACGGCCCTGCCAAATGCCAGCTATCGAATCATCGGTGTACCGATTGCGGTTTCCAACCACAGTATCTTTGCTGTGTTCGATGATGACCTGGGAACATATGATACGAAACAGTGGCGGCTGGGACGTTATGATGCAGCGGATGACACCGTTTATGAACATACCGATGCCGATCAGGTGTACCCCGGTGTGGGCTACTGGTTGATTGCCCGCGGCGGCAAGACCTACGGCTCGGCCGGAACCTGCGTCCGCCCGAATTACGATTACGGCAGTTTCCAATACTACAGCGTTGCCCTGTCGCAGGGATGGAATATGCTGGCCAACCCGTTCGCATTTGATGTTTCATGGGATGATGTTATGTTCGATGACAACGGTACTGTCACCGGGCATGATGCAGCAATCACCGACGATCAGATATATTCATACAATGGAAGCAACTATACGGTCGTGTCCGGAACCGGCATACGCGCCTGGGAAGGTGTTTTCGTCTATATCAACAAAACCGGCGTGGATGCGCTGATTCGCTGCAATTTTGTGCCGGTTGGAAAAGCGGTTGCTCCGCAGGAGACGCCGGTGACGAAAAATAACTGGGCGGTGGACATGAGGCTGGAACTTAACGGTTTGTCGGACGAGTTGAACACCGTTGGTGTCAGACCGGATGCTTCGGTCGGGCAGGATATCCATGATTATCTGGAACCGCCGGCCGCGCCTGAAGGTCCTCGGATGACATTCAAGATAAGTGAGGCCGATGCGCGTCCGAGACGCGCCGATATCCGGCCGCCGTTCGATGACGGTGCCGTCTGGAATATCAATCTGGAGAATGCCGGCGGCGGGACTATCACTTTCTCCGGCATTGAAAATATTCCGGATGGAATGAACGCCGTGCTCAGGATCGGTTCGCGGATGAATGCACTTATCGACGCGGAAACGGCGATTACCGTGCCGGATGCAGTGACAAAGGCACAGTTGATAATCGGTACTGAGAAATATATACACGGCCTGAATGGAATGGTTTTACCGGAGAAATTCACTCTGGAGCAGAACATTCCCAATCCGTTCAATCC
>JBFMFJ010000359.1:0-4067 GCA_040752235.1 Candidatus Zixiibacteriota bacterium
TATATGAAAATGTAATAACCGGGGGGAATACCAGGTGAAGGTACCGTTTTTCAGATTGTCCTTTGGAAAAGAGGAAAAAAGGGAAGTTCTTGATGTTCTCCGGTCAGGATGGGTAACGTCAGGTCTGAAAGTACAAAAACTGGAAAGCAGAATAATCAATCTTACGGGCGCCAAATATGCCGCGGCGGTTTCATCGGCAACGGCCGGTCTGCATTTGGTTCTGAAAAGCCTTGATATCGGCGCCGGCGATGAAGTGATTACATCACCATACACCATGGCGGCGACGGTGGAAGCCATTCTTTATACAGGTGCCCGTCCCGTGTTGGCTGATATCGATCCTGTCAGTCTGAATATCGATCCCGGAGCAGTGGAAAAGAAGATTACAAAAAAGACGAAGGCTATCCTGCCGGTCGATATAGCCGGCTGTCCCTGTGATTACCGGCCACTAAAGAGACTGGGACGAAAATATAATATTCCCCTGGTAGCTGATGCGGCGCACTCATTGGGTGGGAAATATGAGGGGCGGATGGTCGGCGCTCTTGCCGATGCCGCCGTATTTTCTTTCTATTCCACCAAAAATATTACGACCGGCGAGGGCGGGATGGTTGTTACCGACAAAAAGAGGCTGATCGATCGTGTAAGGCATCTCTCGCTTCATGGCATGACATCATCCGGCTGGAAAAGGTATCAGGGTGGCAGTTGGCGTTATGATATAACCGATCTCGGCTATAAATACAATCTGTCCGACCTGGCGGCGGCGCTTGGGGTCGGGCAATTGGCAAGATTCAATGAAATGCAGGACCGACGGATTCAACTGGTTCGGAGATATCTTGACAGTTTAAGAGATTTACATGATTACATTGAATTGCCATTTTATAGTAATATCGACGATCATGCCTGGCATCTCTTTATTATCAGGATAAACCGGGATAAATGGAAAATCGGCCGCGACCGTCTTATCACCGAACTTGAAAAAGCGGGCGTCGGATGCGGCGTGCATTTTATACCGATATATAAATTATCATATTTCCGCCGGAAGCTGAAATATGACGCTTCTGATTTTCCGCACTGTGAAAGTGCCTTTCTGCGAGTGATCTCCCTGCCGTTCTATGTTGATTTGAAAATTAGCGAAGTCGACTACGTTTGTCGAACATTAAAGAACCTGAGGATTAAATTCGGCCGTTGAATCGGCACAAAATAAAAAGCCGCCTCCATGATGGAAACGGCTTTTTTAAATGAAATGAAGAGAGTTATTTCATCAGCATCATTTTCTTTGAATCAACGAAATCTCCGGCACGCATGTTGTACAGGTAGATACCTGATGCCACGCGCTGTCCGGCGTAGTCATTGCCATTCCAGATCACTTCATAACTTCCCGGAACCTTCTCCTCGTCGACCAGAGTAACAATCTTCTGGCCGAGAATGTTGAAGATCTCTATTGAAACATGAGTTGCGACCGGAACATCATAAGAAATTATCGTCTGCGGGTTGAACGGATTGGGCCGGTTGGGATGCAGGGCGAATTCCATGGGGATGAGCGAATTAATCGGTTCATTCACACTCTTGGATCCGCCGCCGCCACCGGGGCATGGCGACTGAACAACGGCGGCATCACACCCGTGACCATTGTAACAGCCTCCGGTAACCTGGTATTCTCTGGCCGCGACCCACATCGAGGTTGAAGATGTGTTTTCGGCAGTTCCGGAAATACTCGGCGTTACATTGTAGCTGTTATATCCGGTGCATGGCTCGGGGACGCCAAATACGACACGGCCCAGGAAAGTCGAATCATTACCGTTGGCATCAAGAGGCTCCGTTGCAGTCCATTCGATTTCATAAGTGTCGTCATCTATCTTGGTAGCGGTGCAGCTGTCATGAACATTATAGATACAGTCGATGCACCAGCCGCTGCCTCCCACGTCGATTGTGACGGTGAATTCGCCGGCATCAAAATTATTGCGAATGTATATATCGCTCTGAACGTATGGGTTTGAGGTGGATGCCGCGGTGTTGAAAAACTCGGCCATTTCGAATTCATAGCCGTTAGTAGAATCGTCGAAAAATCGATTGACTCCGCTAACGCCCGGTTCAAACATTAGGACATGGGTTGTAGTGTCATAGATATATCCGGGAGAACTGCAGGCATATCCGGTAAAGGCAGGTGCCAGAAAACGGTCATCATAAGCGCAGTCAACGGCCTCCTCATCAAGGTCAACCGTCATTGTAAATAGCTTTTCATATGTAAGGTTATCGTACTCAATATCTGTCACGGGTGCGTAGTTGGGTTTGCCCTCACCACTGCCGTCAATTTGGTAGATGGATACCAGGCCGGACGAGTAGCAATAAGAGAATTTGAGATCGTCATGGAATGAAGAGGATAGAAGTGTATGGAAACCGTCAAAATAGTCGCTGAGATTGAAGTTGAAACGTAAGCCGGAGGATCCATTAGTCTTGCCGGCCGGGAAATTGTTGTTCATCAGAACATCATAGGTCACTTCATCGCCGTTTATTCCGGTATAGTCGAGAAGTATTCCGGCTTCATAATACGGGACGTCCACGGAGCCTCCCACGTAGTCACTCTCGCCCAATATCCCATTAAGACTCTGACAAGCAGGAGCGCTATTATAAACCCTGACGAAACAATCTGCATAATCAAAGGTAAGATTGCTGGTAATATCATCACTGGATGATATCACTGTGAACCATATGTAGTACAAATCTTGTTCCGATAATTCAGGAGTATAATAGGGGAAGGACCAGGCCGGGTATGTTCCCGCATAATCGTTCCAAATTTCAACTGTAATTTCACCGCTTGCCGCAGAGGCGTCATCAGGGCAGTGAGATGTGGAGTAGAACTCAAAGCAGCCACCCGGTAATATGTCTTGGCCAATAGTAACACTGTCGAATTGCAGTTCAGTATTTACATATTGGATGACATGCTTCCATCCATACAATCTGAAATTAGTCGAAGCCTTAACGGCAGCACTCACAGTGCCGCCAAGATAAGCCAAAACATCGTCGTCAATATCAAAAGTGGCCATATAGTCTGCGATATGAACATTCGTGCCCGTGTGGGTGCCGGGATTATATTGAGCGTAAGAAGGAGCACCAAGTTCTATATAACTATATGCGTTGTCATCATAATAATAATCGACGGCAATATCGCTGTATTCACTGACTCCGCATATGGGTCTCATAAATACCATTGCATATGCCGTTGCGGTAGTGCTTGGATTAATACACCCGCCGGCCAGTCTAATTCTAACTCTGATATCGCTGCCGTTATAAGTGGAATCGATATCGGCAACCGTCCCGGGGGTAGCCCCGCAGTACCAGTTATCCTCAACGACTTCGCAACCGACCAGTTCAAAATAAGCAGAAGCATACTCCAGCGTAAAGCAAATTTCTGTGATAGAGATTCCACCATAGGCGCTTGATCCATCATTGTGATGCATCTGAAATGTTAGGGTGTCGAGTGTTGAGGCGGTGGTTACAGTATTTTTAACGAATTTAGTCGCGGCGTCATTATACAGTTGAAAATACAGATCGCCATCCTCGGTAGACATGGATTCCGCTTGGATTAAAGAAGCCGTCAGCAATAATATTGACAGCAATAAAAATGCAATAATTGTACTCCTGTAACAATTCATTCTTTTCCTCCTTGAAAAGGTTTGTATATTAAGTAATTAATGAATATGGTTCGCTCCTTCGGCGGAGGGCGAGCCCGCACTGGTAAAATTATAGCACCGCATTGATACATAATCAATGTACCTCTACCGTACTGTGTTTTACCAGCGGGGGAACGTAATTACACAGTAAAGTGTATTAACGATATGTAGGTTCTATGTCCAGGTGTACTATCGGGGTGTCATATCCACCGCCAACATAATAAGTGTACTATCCATTGTCAAGAGAAAAGTGAATACTAATGCAATAATTATTTATGCAGTGGCATTGTATTACTTGCGGAAATGAAAAACCGCCCTTTAATAAGGGCGGTTTTTTGGGTATGTCAATAAATCCGATTATTTCATAAGCATCATCTTGCGGGTTTCGACATAATCGCC
>JBFMFJ010000360.1:0-4064 GCA_040752235.1 Candidatus Zixiibacteriota bacterium
CAGATAGAGTCGAGAAAGTCACCTATTCTCTGGCCCCGATTGTGGCTTTCATACCGGCCATGTTGTCATTTGCGGTAATTCCTTTCGGCAATACCGTAACGGTGATGGGCCAGCAAATCGATATGGTTATTTCGGATTTAAATATCGGGATCCTGTTTATCTTCGCGGTTACCTCTCTTGGCGTTTACGGCATTGTGCTGGCGGGGTGGTCTTCGGGATCAAAGTACTCTCTTCTCGGGGGGATTCGTTCATCGGCGCAGATGATTTCTTATGAAGTCGCCTATGGTCTTTCGATTATCGGGGTCCTGGTTATTGCTCAGACTTTATCTTTGAAAGAACTGGTGGCACAGCAGGAACATTTCTTTGACTGGTATGTCTTCCGCCAGCCGGTCGGTTTCGTTCTTTTCGTAATCTGCGCCATTGCGGAAACAAACCGCTCTCCGTTTGACCTGCCCGAAGCGGAATCCGAACTTGTGGCCGGCTACCTGACCGAGTATTCATCGCTTCGTTATGCCATGTTTTTCATAAGTGAATATGCCAATATGATTGCGGTTTCATCGGTGGTTGCGACAATATTCCTGGGCGGCTGGCAGGGACCGTTTCTCCCGCCGGTTGTCTGGTTCTGTATAAAAGTATTTTTGTTCATGGCTTTTTATGTCTGGATTCGCGGGACGCTGCCGAGAATCAGGTACGACCAGTTGATGAATCTCGGCTGGAAGGTATTGTTCCCGCTGGCACTGCTTAACGTGGTGGTAACAGCATTGATTTACAGGTTTTAATGCAAGATTAATGTTATGGCAATTGATGTAATTAAAACAGTCTTTATTGCGTTTCCCAAGGGTTTTTATACGACGCTCAAGCACCTGTTTAAAAAACCGGTAACGATGCAGTATCCCAAAGTCAAGATGGAAATGGCTCCGCGCTATCGGGGGAAACATTATCTTGAGATGTACGATGACGGTACCGAGCGCTGCGTATGCTGCGGCCTTTGTGCGGCGGCATGCCCGGCCGATGCGATATATATGGAACCCGCCGAAACCGAAAAAGGCGAGCGCCTCGCGAAAATTTACGAAATCAACCTGTTGCGCTGCATCTTCTGCGGATTCTGTGAAGAAGCCTGTCCCGAAGAGGCCATCTTCCTGGGGCATGAATATGAGTTTTCTGATGACAATCGAGACTCGTTCATATATACTAAGGAGCAAATGCTGGCAAATCGACCGAAAAAAGAGAAACGATTCAAGAGAATTATCCGAAAGGTCAGGAGGATTTTTTAGGAAATGCTTGACCTGGTAATATTCTATTTTGCGGCAGTTATTGCGGTCGGCGGCGCGGTTATGATGATAATCCAGCGCAATCCGGTTGCTTCGGTGCTGTACCTTATCGTTTCGCTGGTGGCGCAAGCGATTTTGTATATCCAGTTGAGCGCACTGTTTGTCGGCGCACTTCTGATTATTATTTACACCGGCGCCATCCTGGTTTTGTTCCTTTTCGTCATCACGTTGCTGAATTTGCGCGGCGAGCATTTCAATGGAAAACAATCCGCAATGGGCCACACGACCAAGGTAATAATAGCCCTGATTCTTTTCGCCGAGTTTGCCGCCATTTTCAAGCAGGTTGCCCTGCCGCAAATGGTGGGAAGCCGGATTGCTTCGGCTCCCGAGGACTTCGGCTCGGTCGAGATGGTGGCATCGCATCTGTTCAAGGAATATTTGTATCCTTTTGAATTGACATCGATTTTGCTTCTGGTGGCGATTATAGGAGCAGTCGTCATAGCCAAAAGAGATAAATTTGAAAAGTACGGAGATGATTGATGGTACCGATAGGTAATTTTCTTGTTTTAAGCGCAATTCTATTTGCCGTCGGGGCAGCCGGTGTAATCGTCTCCAGGAATCTTATTATTATGTTTATGTCGGTGGAGTTGATGCTCAACGCCGCCAATCTGGCCATTATCGCTTTTTCCAAGATGAACAATGTTGTTGACGGTCATGTCTTCGCATTTATCATCTTCACAGTCGCGGCTGCGGAGGCCGCTGTCGGACTGGCCATTATTATAATGATATTTAGAAACCGTGAATCCATAAACGCCGACAACTTTAATTTGTTGAAAAGGTAGGGAATAGGACCCGATGGAACAACCGCTATACCTGATTCCGCTGTTTCCTTTGATCGGCTTCCTGATTAACGGCCTGCTGCTTGGGCGGCTGGGGAAGAAGATGATTTCGTTTATTGCCTGCGGTTCGATCGGGTTGTCCTTCCTGTTCGGATTGAAATTCTTCTTTGATTTGCTGTCTTTACCGGAATCAGCCCGCCTTATTGAAAATGTATTTTTCACCTGGATACCTTCGGGCCAGTTCCATGTTAACGTTTCCTTCATGCTCGACCCGCTTTCGGCAGTCATGGTTCTGGTGGTATCGGGTGTCGGCTTCCTGATTCATATTTATTCCATCGGCTATATGCATCATGACGCCGGTTATGGAAGATATTTCACTTATCTGAATTTGTTCGTTTTTTCGATGCTGACCCTGGTGCTGGCGGATAATTATCTTTTGATGTTTGTCGGATGGGAAGGTGTCGGTCTTTGCAGTTATCTGCTGATCGGCTTCTGGTTCGAGAAAAAATTGGCGGCCGATGCGGGCAAAAAGGCCTTTATCGTCAACCGTATCGGTGACTTCGGCTTTCTGCTTGGCATGTTCATAATATTCTGGCAGACCGGCTCATTGAATTTCAAGACAGTGCTTGATCCTGCCGTCGCTCACTCGGTTTTTGCGGCGGGCGGCGGTTTGATTACCGCCGCAACGTTGTTGTTGTTCCTGGGAGCGACCGGTAAGTCGGCACAAATTCCCTTATATGTCTGGCTCCCGGATGCCATGGAGGGCCCGACCCCGGTTTCGGCCCTCATTCATGCCGCAACCATGGTTACTGCCGGCGTTTATATGATTGCCCGTTCCAATGTCCTGTATATGATGGCCCCGGTTTCTATGACGGTGGTGGCCCTTGTCGGTGTGGCAACGGCTATTTTCGCAGGAACTATTGCCCTGGCTCAGAATGATATCAAGCGCGTGCTGGCCTATTCAACGGTCAGCCAGCTCGGTTATATGTTCACCGCGTGCGGTGTGGCTGCTTTCAGTGCGGGAATTTTTCATCTGATGACACACGCCTTCTTTAAAGCTCTGCTGTTTCTGGGATCCGGTTCGGTAATTCACGCCATGTCCGGACAGCAGGACATGCGGTTCATGGGCGGTCTTAAGAAGAAAATGCCGGTGACATTCTGGACTTTCCTTATTGCCACACTTGCCATCGCGGGTATTCCCGGGTTATCCGGCTTTTTCTCAAAGGATGAAATTCTCTGGAAGGCTTTCTCATCGGATTACGGCTCTTTCTGGATATGGCTGGTCGGCCTGCTGACTGCCGGTTTAACAGCATTCTATATGTTCCGGCTGGTATTCATGACCTTCTATGGCTCTGAAAGAATGGATTCCCATACCAAAGAGCATCTGCATGAATCCCCCAAAGTAATGACGGTGCCGTTGTCAATACTGGCGGTGCTGTCCGTAATCGGCGGGTATATCGGCATCCCGCACGTTCTTGGCGGCGGCAATCAGTTCGAGAAATTCCTCGAGCCGGTTATGAAAGGCGGAATGCATTCCGGTGAGGGAGAACATGCCCTGGCTTCCGCGGGCGGCAATACCGCGACCGAGATGATATTGATGGTCGGTTCGGTGGTTCTCGTGCTTGTTTTCATCTACCTGGCTTATCATTTCTATATTAAAAATACCGCTGCAGCCGGACGCCTGCGAGAGAAGCTGTCCGGAATACACAGGCTTCTCTATGGCAAGTATTTTGTAGATGAATTATATGATACAATTATTGTGACACCCCTGGTGGTGGGATCAAAATTCCTCTGGAAAATTTTCGACGTGCTTATTATAGACGGCTTTATTAACGGCATGGCGGTTATAATCGGTGATGTATCAACCAGTTTGCGCCCGGCACAGTCGGGTGTACTAAGAACTTACGTAACCATATTCCTGGTTGGTGTAATCGTAATTTTGGGATTAATATTA
>JBFMFJ010000361.1:0-4046 GCA_040752235.1 Candidatus Zixiibacteriota bacterium
GTTCGATTCTTTGCGAGGCCTCAAAATGGGGCATTTTATAAGCGCCGATTTTCAGATTTTCCATAACACTCAATTCATCAAAAACACGGTTGGCTTGAGCCAAAAAGGAAATTCCTCTTGAAACATGTTTGGCCGGCGTATTATTATCTATTCTTTGTTCATAAAAAGTGATTTTGCCAAACCAGACAGGCAGTAATCCAATTATCGCCTTTAAAACTGTCGATTTTCCAGCCCCGTTTGGTCCAATCAATGCGACAATTTCATTTTCTTTGACCTCCATTGTTACGTCAAAAAGTACTTGCTTTTTTCTGTATCCGGTCCTGAGTTCAGCGACTTTTAACATATTTACCAAGCCTTAACCTATATAAGCTTCAATCACCTTAGGATCATTTCTAATGATGTCCGGAGGACCTTCACATATTTTTCTGCCGGAATCCATAAAAATAACTCTGTTACACATATTTAATATTATATCCATATTATGCTCAATAATAATGATTGCCTTATTTTGTGCGGCCAATTCTCGAATAATAGCCAAAATAGTATTAACAAATTCCGGTGCGATTCCGGCAATTGGTTCGTCAAGGAGGAGTAGTTCAGCATCAGACGCTAAACAACAAAGTATAGATAATAATTTTTGCTGGCCATATGAAAGATCCTCGGCCAGAACATTTGTTTTTTCCACCAATTCGGCTTTTTCCAATAAGCTCTTAGCAATTAGGATATGGTCATGTTCACGCTTTGATACTGCTTTAAAGGCAGCAAATGATGACAGAAGAGAATCGCCAGGATGTCCTCTAAAAGATAATAATATATTATCAACTACCTTTAATCCCCGAATTAATCGTATCTCTTGAAACGTTCGAGTTATCCCAAGCCGGTATATTTTGAATGGAGGTGTTTTAATAAGATCAATGTTGTTAAACGAGATGGTACCGCTATCAGGTTTTAAAAATCCTGTAATTACATTAAACAAGGTTGTTTTACCTGCGCCATTTGGACCAATAAGACCGACTATTTCGCCAGATGATATGGATGTGGAAAAATCCTCAAGGGCGGTGATTCCATTAAAATACCTGCAAATCTTTTTAATCTCGAGAAACATTCTTCTTTTGATTTATTATCATTTAATTATTAAATGTATATTTTCCAATAAAGCCTTGAGGGCGCCATATCATAAATGCTACCAACAACGCACCATAAAGTATTTGTCTAACATTAGCAGCAATTGAAGCGGGCAGCCCCAAAAAACGCAATAATTCCGGCAACATTACCAAAACGATTGCCCCTAATATCGGTCCAGCGAATCTTCCAGCACCTCCTATAATAACTATAGATATAATGAATATTGATTCCATCACCGTAAAACTTGATGGATCTATAAAGCTAATATAATAGGCATATAATGAGCCCCCGATTGATGCCAAGCCCGCTCCAAGAACAAATACGCTAATTTTGTAACGAGAGACATTTTTCCCTATGGATTGAGAAAACACTTCATCTTCTCTGATTGCTTCAAGAATTCGCCCATATGGAGAATGCGTAATTCGATATAATATCAATAGAGTCAAGGCACATAGAGCCGCCGTTAATGCCAAAAACGATGTCAAAGATGATATTTCAAAGCCCAGCAATTTAGGCTGAGGTATTCCCGGGAGTCCAAGAGCTCCGCGAGTCAATGAAATCCAGTTTTTTAAGACTGTAAATGTCAATATTTGAAAGGCAAATGTTACTATCACAAAGTAATCGCCATGAATTCTTAGAGAGGGGGTTCCAATTATAAATCCAATAATTGCAGCGAATAGAATTGCGGATGGCACGTTTAATATTAATGGCGTATTAAACTTCAACGCCATCAAAGCCACGACATATGCACCAATTGCATAAAAACTGGCATGAGCGATCGATATTAGTCCGGTGTATCCTGCTATTAAATTGAGCGAGGACGACAGAATAATATATATCCCGATTAGTATAATTATGTGTAATAAATATTCCACAATCTTGATTTAAATATCCTAAGAATTATAAAACATTTGAAAAACAAATTTTGCTCTTTTTCATATTCGTCTCCCCAAAAATCCCTGAGGACGGATGATCAGAAATATAATAAGCATACCGAATGCTATCGCATCTTGCCACTGAGAACTAACGAATAAGATCCCCAGGTTTTGTACAAATGCCAGAAATATCGCGCCTAATGCGATTCCAGAAATACTGCTAATGCCGCCAATAATTACAGCGACGACAGCCATCATAAAAGGGGCCATTCCCATGGAAGGTGTCATATCTATATCCATTGAAACCAGAATTCCCGCTAAGCCGGCGAATGCTGAACCAGCGAAAAAACTGAATAGTATTACCTTATTACTATCAATCCCTGATATTTGAGCCAGGATCGGATTGTTGGCAACAGCGCGCAATGATATGCCAATATTTGTCTTTTTCAAGATAAGTCTTATTACCATAAGTATTAAAATAGAGGTCATAACCGTTATGGATTGGATTTCCGTTATTCTTGCCCCTAATATTGGAATCCCTTCAGTAATTTCTCCCACCCTGATGCTTTTTATATGATCTCCATATATTACGGATATTGAATTCTGAAGAACAACATATAGTCCAAGTGAGGCGAGCAGCATAATTAATGCCGAAGCTCCTCTGTTTCTCAATGTGGAAAATATTGTTTTATCCATAATCATTCCAAGTATGCCACAACCTAAAATAGAAAAAATTGCAGATAAAATCAGGGGAATGTGAAGCAGAAGATTAAAAGTATATATAAAATAGGCCCCAAGGGTGAAGGTCGCGGCATGCGCAAAGTGAAAAAAGCGGCCCGTATTATATATTAGAGAAAACCCGATTCCGACAAGCGTGTAAATTGAAGCTGCAATAAGGGAATTGACTATGATCTGGGTCATTAGCAATTGGGGCAAATCTGATGATATTTATCTGTCATTTCTTCTTTTAATTCACAAATAATTTCTGTCGGTATGATATTCGTTTGCTCGCGAAAAGGACAAAAATAATTTTCATGATATGAGCGTGATTCAAGGAATTCATTCCAGATTTTATTCAAAGAAGTCTCTTTAACGTTGCCAAGCTTGTCAAATGCCCCGGGACAGTGGTAAACGTCGCCACGATTTGTCACATAAAGCCCGTTCCCGAGTTGAGTACATTCCAATCCGCCTATGAAAGGGGAGAGAGTGTCAAATGGAATATTATGCTCGATATTATAGTCATAAATATTCCGATACAATTCCTTCTTTTGATCCAGACTGATATCATAGTCGGCGTTTTTAAAATACATATCGCAGGGCATAGAAATTACAACATCTTCGTATAGGTTATATTTTGTCCTAAGGGCATAAATATCCATCATTTCATGATAATTATGACGGCTTACATTTACTTCCAGGCCAAGTCTGGACAGACTAAACTGATTAAAGCCAATCTCAATTAATAACTGAAGCGCCCGATCCCTGATCCTGGCATACCCAGCGGCTCCTGCGATATAGTCCTGGAGATCATTATTGATGGCGTCGAATTTTAGAAATATGGACATTCCAAGGTCATACATCCAATGGCCCATTTCCCGGCAGCTTTTGGCATATATTTTATGACAAAGCTCCTCATTTCCGAGTATCTGGCCGGCTGTAAAAAGAACCGGGATTATCCCTTTATTAGCCATATATTCCATGGCCGCTACAAAGTGTTTATCAAGCGTAATTTCTCCGCCCCCAATGAGTTTCATAGATTGACAGCCCAATTCTTTGGCCTCATCCACAACTCTTTTCCAGGTAGGAAAATCCATTAATCCCTTTTCATAATCGCGAGAGTCACCCGTTCGATAACAATATATACATTTCAGAGGGCATGCCGCCCCCAGTTCATAATCCATGGTCAGCAGTCGACCCTCTTTATTGGCCTCGGCGATCACCTCGGGATCAAAATACCAGCCTCGTATACCGTTAATATTGTTCATTATTATATTATCTTCACAAAGAATTTTTCAAATACAATAACCACATAGTGTGAGAATGCTC
>JBFMFJ010000362.1:0-4020 GCA_040752235.1 Candidatus Zixiibacteriota bacterium
GTCAAAGAGGGCGATGATTGAAATGTACAATAATAATATGTATATTTATGGTTTGGAATAAGTACCCGTTTCATTGACAGGGAGGAAATATGGAATCGAATAAAGATAAATACTATGTGCACCCCGACAGCGTTCTCCGGTTTTCGCCGATGGATGGTGTCGAAACGGCTCTGTTGACCGGGATGTCGGGCGAAAGTATGATGCTGGCGCTGACCACTATCCAACCCGGCTATGAGGTGCCCGAGCATAAGCATCCGCAGGAGCAGATCGGTATAGTGCAGGCGGGAAAGGCGCGGATGAAAATCGGCGGCAAGGAGCGTGTGATCGAGAAGGGAGAAGTCTGTATTTTCCCGTCCAATGTTCCGCACAGCGCCAAGGCGCTCGGCGATAAGCCGTTCGTGATGCTGGATATCTTTCATCCGGTGCGCGAGGATTTTATTGCGATGGCGAAAAAGCAGAACAGTTAGGACTTCATGAAAAATATCGACCTGCTTGCCAAATCATATCTTTGTTCCGGGTTCGAAGCGGATGAGCTTCGCGAATTCGCCGCTATCGCCCGTTTTATGGAAATTGACAAAGATAAGATTATCTTTTTCGAAGGCGACCCGGCGGCAGGATTCTATGTTCTGCTTTCGGGACGGGTGCGGATCTATAAAGCCTCGCCCGACGGCAAGGAGTACACCATTCACATCATCAAACCGGGTCAGCTTTTTGCCGAGGCGGCCATATTCAAAGGGCATGAATATCCCGCCAATTGTGCGACTATGGAGAAGTCGTCGGTGGCCTATTTCCCTAAAAAATCATTTTTAAATCTTCTAAAGAAATATCCGGAGATTTCATTGAAAATAATCGGCTCGCTAGCCTCGTTCGTTCGGGATTTCAACAGGCAGGTGGAGGAGCTTTCGCTAAAAGAGGTTCCGGCGCGTCTGGCTTCATTTTTGTTGGGTCAGACGGAGAAAACGGGGAGTAATTTAGTCTATCTTGATTCCACCAAGACGGAACTGGCCAACCGCCTGGGGACAATCAGTGAGACTCTTTCGCGCAATCTCAAGAAAATGAGCGACTTAGGAATAATCAACGTCAATGGGCGGGAAATCTCAATCCTCGACAAAAATCGCCTAAATAATGTCGCCGACGGCGAAAAAATTTGATTATTTGACTTAGGTCAATGCCTTTCAGGACATTTCTGTCGTATTTAATACCAGACAAAATAAGTGGTAAACTGGAGAATAAAATTGGCCATAAGAAAAATTATACAAATTGATTCTGAAAAATGCGACGGCTGCGAATTGTGTGTCCATGCCTGCGCCGAGGGTGCCATTGCCGTTATCAATGGGAAAGCGCGGCTGGTCAGCGACACCTACTGCGACGGTCTCGGAGCATGTATCGGAGACTGCCCGCAGCATGCCATCACCATTATAGAACGTGAAGCATCTGAATTTAATGAGGAGGCCGCCAAAGCGAATGCGGAGGCCCGTTCCGGTTTAAAAAATCATCGGCGACCGATAAAAGCATCGCCGGCGGCTCCGGTTCACAGTTGTCCCGGATCGATGTCGCAGACATTACGGACTTTTAACCCAGAGCCAGCGGCAAGGTCAGCGGAGGTAACATCAGGGGGCAATCCTTCGCGCCTTGCCAACTGGCCGGTTCAATTGATGCTTGCGCCGATCAAGGCGCCATACTTTGAAAATGCCCATCTCATGATTGCGGCCGACTGCGTCCCGTTCGCTTTTCCGGATTTCCACGAAAAGTTTCTGGCCGGACGGACATTGCTAATCGGCTGTCCCAAGCTGGATAATGTCGAGCATTATCTTGAAAAATTGACGCAGATATTTCTGCAAAACAAATTTCAATCGGTGGAAATAGCTTATATGGAAGTGCCATGCTGCCGGGGTTTGGTCCGGCTGGTGGAAATGGCGCTGGAAAACGCCGGTATCAGTATCCCACTGACCATGACTAAGGTCGGAATTAAGGGATTCATCAATGATGTAAGTGTACTGCCTTGCGGGAAGGAGAAGGTCAAGTGAGTGAATTGATTGACCATGCCAGGAAACGCCGGGATCTTTTGAAACATATGATCCTGCAGCTTCATCAGGGTGAAACACCTGATGCCGTCAAAAAGCAGCTGACCAGACTGCTTGGAGAAGTCCCATACGGGGATGTCGTCGAGGTCGAACAGGAATTAATCGCCGAAGGGCTTCCGGAAGAGGAAATTCTTCGATTGTGCGACCTGCACTCGAATGTTCTCAAAGGGGCCATTGATCATGAAGGAGCGAAAACAGCCCCGCCCGGACATCCGGTGCACACTTTCAAGGAAGAAAACAAGGCGCTGGGATGGGAGATTAGTACCCTGCGAAAGCTTTTTGATATGGCTGTTAAAGTAAGCGGAGCGGATGATACGAAAGTCGTGGCGTCTGAAATCCGTCGTCATATCAACGCCCTGACTGATGTCGAGAAACATTACAGCAGGAAGGAAAATCTGCTTTTCCCGTATCTGGAAAAACACAATATCACCGGTCCGCCCAAGGTAATGTGGGGTAAACATGACGAAGTCCGGGAGTTGTTAAAGTCAGCGGTCGAGGCGGTGCACGATTCCGAAAATATCTCCGCCGATGAACTGCGCTCTGTTATTGAGCTTGTCTTAACACCGACTGTCGACGCTATCGACGAGATGATTTACAAGGAAGAAAACATCCTCTTCCCGATGTGCCTGGATACATTATCGGACAACGAATGGTATAATATAAACCGTCAGAGCATAGAAATCGGATATTGCCTGTATGACCCGAAAGATGAATGGAAGCCGGAGAATATAACCATTGATACTGACTCGGAGATTCCGGGTGAGCGCATTCAGCTGCCGAGCGGTTCATTCAATGCCGTCGAACTGGAAGCCATTCTCAATACGATCCCCTTTGATCTGACTTTTGTCGACAAAAATGACACCGTTCGCTACTTTACCCAGGGCAAGGAGCGGATTTTCGCGCGCAACCGGGCGATTATCGGCCGCAAAGTGCAGCTCTGTCACCCGCCTTCAAGTGTCCATATCGTGCAAAAAATACTCGATGATTTCCATTCAGGGAAGCAGAATCATGCTTCATTCTGGATTGAGATGCGGGGGCGGTTTATCAGTATAGAGTATTTTGCGCTGCAGTCGGCATCAGGTGAATATCTGGGTACGCTCGAAGTAAGTCAGGATCTTACCGAAAAGCGTGGGCTGGAAGGGGAGCAGCGGTTGTTGAACTATGCAGGCTGATCGGACTCCATTATGAATAGGGAATCGAAAATGCATATAACTCCGGACAGCAAGGTCGGCGCCTTACTGGAATATTATCCGGAACTTGAGGAAGTCCTGATGGCAATGTCTCCGTCATTTAAGAAATTGCGTAATCCAGTCCTGCGGCGTACAGTTGCAAAGGTAGCAACACTCAGGCAGGTGGCCAAAATCGGCAACATTCCATTGTCAAACATGATAAATGATTTAAGAAAAGCGGTAGGTCATGCGAGTGATTACAGCATTGATAGCGACGATAGCATTTCCGAGCCCATGCCAACCTGGTTTGACAGGGATAAAGTGACGACATCATTTGATGCCCGTCCGGTAATAGAGGCCGGCAGAAATCCAATGGGCGAATTCTTTAAAATCCTTGATGAGGCTGATGACAGCGGTATCGTTGAGTTGATTACACCATTTGTCCCGGCGCCGCTTATCGAGATCGCCCGCGGCAAGAACTATCTGGTCTGGACGGAACAGATTGCCGATGATAAATTCCAAACGTACTTCCATCGTGATTTAGCAGAAGAAGGAAATTAATATGCCCACCAGTGATGACAAAAAAGAAAATAACGTGGCCCCTGCCAAAGCATATTTGCTTGAAAAGTTGGTGGATTATGCTGAGGGGGCGATCGTCAGCCGGACAATATCAAAAAATAAGGCCGGGACCGTGACCCTGTTTGCATTCGATTCAGGCCAGGAGTTAAGCGAGCATTCGGCGCCATTCGATGCCATGGTTCATGTGC
>JBFMFJ010000363.1:0-4017 GCA_040752235.1 Candidatus Zixiibacteriota bacterium
TATCAGCAGCATGGTCGGTTTTGAGCGGCAGTTGACTTCGACCTTGACGGCCAATCTCCAATATCAGAATAAGGTGATGCTTGATTACGACACTTATACCGGGAGTCTGCCGCCACAAAGCATAGAAATGGATGAATTTTATCATTTGTTGACGACACGCCTGACAAAGACTCTTTTCATGGAAAACCTGAATATTTCCGGTTTTGCTTTCTATTCCCCCTCCGATGAAGATTTCTATGGCCGGTTTTCAGTCAGTTATAAATACACCGATGCTCTGATCCTGACGCTCGGCGGCAATATTTTTGACGGCAATTATGAATACACCGATTTCGGAGCTTTTCAGAAAAACGACAATATTTATGCGAAAATTACCTACGGTTACTAAGGAGTTCATTATGAGTCTTGAAAATAGTATAAGGTTACTGGCCGGGACTTTGGTGACCACATCGCTTATCCTGGGGTATTTAATCTCTCCCTACTGGTTTTTGCTGACGGCTTTTGTCGGTGTTAATCTGATACAATCATCTTTCACCAGGTTTTGTCCGGCCGAAATGATTTTAAGCAAGTTGTTTTATAAGAAATAGACAAATTTCTTAATGAATAAGGGGCGAAAGATTTCGCCCCTTTTTTCATGCCCGAAAGGCAGGGCAAATCCTCATTTTTATTGACATATACCGCCTATTATCTTATTCTAACGGCGATTTATATCCAGGGAGAAAATAACTTCTTTTATGGCGGGGTGCCCACGTATTATAATTCATAACCGGTTTTTGGATATTTTAATATAAGAAAAAATATGATCAGGATATCAGGCACAGACGGGGCACAGTATTATTCGTTGCTGTTGAAGCCGGGGAAATATCATGTCGGGCGGAGCCCCGAATCGGAACTCTCCATCAGGCATAAGACGGTTTCAAGAAATCATGCCGAAATCCATGTAGAAGGCGATGGAACGGAATTCATCCTTGTCGATATGGAAAGTCGAAACGGAACATTCGTGAACGGCAAACAGGTCCGCGGCCGTATTCCCATAAAACCAGGTGATCAGATATTATTCGGGCGAACCGAATTCCGGCTGGAAACGGTGAGTGAAGATGAAAAAGGCTCGCCGATCCGGCCAGGACCGAAATTTTCCGAAACCGATCCCCAGAATTCCGTTTATATGTCGATTGATGATGTCCTGAGACCGCTGTCAAAACCGACCAGTAAAGAGAGCGAACTTCTGCCGACAATTTTCGAAATGGCCAAAATGCTGGTCTTGTCCGATCCTCGCGAAGTTATGCTGGAAAAATCGCTGGGCATGATAGCCAGAATTATTCCCGCCGAGAGGCTGGCGGTGCTTTTCGTTTCATCCGACGATGACATCTATCCGGCGGCGACATTGTTGACCAGCGGCCGCGACCCCGGTGAATTCAGGCTTTCGCGGACCATTATCAAGCAGATAATTACCGAAAAGACGGCGATTCGAATCAGTGATCCTATGGCTGACCCTCTATATGCCAAACAGCAGTCGATCATAATGTCGGAATTGAAATCGGCTATGGCTGCGCCGTTGTTCGATGAGGACAAGGTCCTGGGCGTGTTGTATGTCGATACCAACAGCCCAAGGCATAATTATACCGATGAGCATCTCAGAATACTGGCGACATTCGGCAATATCATGGCATCGCGCCTGCTGAATTATGAGCTTCTGGAGGAAAGAGAACGGAAGCAAATAATGGATGCCGAGCTCAGCCGGGCTTCATCCATCCAGAAGAATCTTCTGGTAAATGTTCCTCCCGAAACCAGGGGTTATCGGCTTTGCGCTTTCCAGGAACAGTCCCGCTCGGTCGGAGGAGACCTGTATGACGTCCGGTGTCTTCCTGATGGCCGGACACTTTTCCTTCTGGCCGATGTATCCGGCAAGGGAATGGGAGCGGCGCTCTTGATGGCCAATATTCTGGCTTCATTCAGAATTTTGTATGATTCCAGGGATTTCGAATTGTGCCGTGCCGTCCGGATGGTTTCCGAGCAGATGTACAGGTTCAGCGATCCGGGCGATTTCGCCACGCTTATAATCGGGTTGCTCGATCCGAACGGCAATGAAGTTCGATATGTTAACGCCGGCCATAATCACCCGTTGCTGGTGCGAAGCGGCGGCGACATCGAATATCTTCCCGATACCGGGATTGTTATCGGCGTGATCGACGGGATTTCCTGGGAGGAAAAGACGGTCCATTTGAATAACGGTGATTTGATTTTTATCTTTACCGATGGTGTCACCGAAGCACAGCGCGATGATGAGCAATATGGCGACAAACGCATGGAAAACATCGTTGTGGCAACCAGAGAAAATGTTCCCGGCGAAACGGTTAATATTCTCATGAAAGATATAAATGATTTTATGGGGGAGGCGCCCCGATCCGATGATATAACCATTTTGGCCATAAAGAAGGTAGAGGAATAATGCTGGAATCCGGTCAATCCTTTGGACATTTTAAAATTATCAAAAAACTCGGCGAAGGGGGTATGGGCGAGGTGTACCTGGCCGAGGATACGAAACTGAATCGTAAAATCGCCTTGAAAATATTGCAGCCGGCCTTTCTTGATGATGCCGACAGAATGCAGCGCCTGATTCGGGAGGCCCGGACAGCCGCACAGATTTCGCATCCCAATGTGATGGGTATTTATGACCTGGATTCCGCAAAAGACGAGGACAGCGGCAGGGACCTTACTTATATCGTTATGGAATATGTCGGCGGGCAGTCATTGACTGATTACCTGCAAATGCGTAAACCGAATATCGCGGAATGTCTTAGGATTGCCGAAAAAATCGCTTCGGGGCTGGCCGCGGCGCATAAACTCAATATCGTTCACCGCGACATTAAGACCGATAATATCCGTATCGATGAAGATGGCACTCCCAAAATACTCGATTTCGGTTTGGCCAAACCATTGGATGCGACCTTTTCCGGCGATAATGATGATATCACCGACTCGCTGTCAAATGATCTGACTCAGGAAGGGAAGATTATGGGAACGGTGACCTATATGTCACCCGAACAGGCGCGAGGCGAGACGGTTGATTCGAGATCCGATATATTCTCCTTCGGCATATTGATGTACCGCATGTTCACCGGCGATTTCCCCTTTGACGGGCAGGAGAAAGTATCTATCCTAGCCAAAATTCTGGAATCAAAGCAGCTTCCGATGCGCGAGCGGAATGAATCTCTCCCGCCCGAATTGGAAAGAATTGTCGATAAATGTCTTCAGAAAAATCCCAATGATCGTTATCAGGACACTCGCGATCTGGTCATTGATATACGCAGCCTCAGGCGCCAATTCGAAAGTTCCATTTCGGATTCCAATTCCATTATAACCGGCGTATCAGGCAAAAAGGGCAAGAGCTATGTTTTCAACCTGAAACGGCCGATACGCATTGCAATTGTATTGATCGCAATTCTTATCCCGATGTACATTATATTTAATTCCCACGATGATAAACCAACAACTGAGCTTCGCGGTCTTCAAGCCAAAGAGAATGCCATGGCCATTCTTGGATTTCAGAATAAAACCGGCGATGCGGAAATGGACTGGCTGCAGTCCGGCCTGCCGGAGATTCTGCTGACCGATCTGGCCCAGAACGGTGCCATTAACATAATCAGCCGTAATCGTGTGCTTGATTGTCTTGGCGAGAAAATCGACGGTGTCAATGAGACTGATATACACAAGGATTGTATCAAAGCGGCTAAATCCCTCGGTGCGGCTACTGTTCTATCCGGATCGTTTTACAAAATGGGGGAAAAGATCCGTATCGATGCCCGACTGGAGGATGTCGAATCGGGCCGGATTATTCTGGGCGAAAAGGTGGTCGGCGACGATCCTTTTGCATTGGTGGACAGCCTGACCCAAAAAATCGCGCAATCGTTGAATGTGCAGGGAGCATTGGCCAATAACAGGGGAGTGGCCGAATTCACGTCATCATCACCTGAGGCATACCGTTATTACATCCAGGGAATGGAAAAATTCTCCGGAAGC
>JBFMFJ010000364.1:0-3998 GCA_040752235.1 Candidatus Zixiibacteriota bacterium
TCGATCAACCGGACGGCCCGGTTCAGCAGTTTTTTAAAAAAGAAAAACCTGCGGGCGACTTCCCAGAAACCAAGGACGGCCAGTTCGGAGCCGTCAACAAGCTGCTCCTGACCGGCCAGATGCATTCTTTTTCCGCCCAGCCCTAAAAAAGTGAGATTTTCGTTCCTTTTGGATAGCTCCCCCAATAAAAGTGAACCGGCGATATCACCCGAGGGATCGCCGGCGGAAATGAAAATTGGAATGGGCCTATTTAATATCATCGGAGATAACTCCATTTACTCCGATCCTGTCAATCTCAATGGCGACGCGCAATGCCTCGGCTGCCTCGGAAGCAGTGACTTCGGGAGAAGTTCCGTTAATCACGGTATTGACAAAGCTGCTCAGTTCGGCGCAGAGCATGTCGTCATCCTTATTGCCGATCTTGCTGTAAAGCAGGGTATGACCCGATTTTCCCAGCGGTATCCGCATCCCGGCCCGGATATCATCGGCGCCGCCCGCAAGCCGGTAAATATCGGCCTGTTTGGCGGCCAGATCCAGAGAGTAATAGCCCGATTTCTGGAAAATGCGAAGTTTCCGCATGGCATGAAGAGAAATCCGGCTGGCCGTCAAATTAGCAACCGCACCGTTTTCGAAAGTCAGCCGGGCATTGGCGATATCATCAGTGTCGGAAACCACCGCCACCGCCGCCGCTTCTATTCTTTTGACCTTCGACTTTACCAGGTGCAGGGCAAGATCGATATCATGAATCATTAAATCGAGCACGACCGCCACATCGGTTCCGCGCGGATCAAAGGCCGCCAGGCGATGCGCTTCAATAAATCGGGGGGCGATATCACAGTTCTTGAGAGCCTGAACAGCCGGGTTAAAACGCTCGATATGCCCGACGGTTAAAATGACATTATTTTCAGCAGAGCATCTTATCAGTTCATTGGCTTCTTCGACAGTGGCCGTTATCGGTTTTTCAACCAGGCAGTGAATCTTTTCCCGCAGCAATTGTCTCGTTACTTCACAATGCGCGGTTGTCGGAGTGACGACAGAGACCGCATCTACTTTTCCAAAAATATCTTCAATACTCTTAAAGGCGGTGACCCCGAGCTCGTCGGCAGCCGCGGCACATTTCGCATTATCGGTATCATAGACTCCGACAAGTTCCGATTCCTTTATGGAATTATACCAGCGAGCATGGTGGCGGCCAAGATGCCCGACACCGATTACGGCCGTTCTTATTTTATTCATAGAGAATTTTCAATGTTGAGGTTTTAATCAGATTTCAGGAAACTGCTATTTCACCATCCCCCGTGTGGAATTCTTAATGAACTCCAGAATGATTTTTACTTCATTGGTTTGTTCAATCTCTTTGGTGATTTTTTCAACGGCCTGGGTCGTGTTAAGCTGGGAGAAAAACAGTAACTTATAAACCTTTTCCAGTATCTGGATTGTTTCCTTGCTGAATCCTCGGCGGCGAAGCCCGATCGTGTTCAGACCAACCACTTTCAACGGGTAACCGCCGACCAGCGAATAGGGGCAAATATCCTGCTGAACACGGAATCCACCGCCGATCATGCAGTGGGCGCCGATTTTAACAAATTGATGAACCGGAACAACGCCCCCGATGGTTACATAGTCACCTATTTCGACATGACCGGCCACATTAACGGAATTGGCCAGGATCACATTGTTCCCGACATAGCAGTCATGAGCCAGATGCGTATAGGCCATAAGAAGACAATTTTTCCCGATAACAGTTTCACCACTGTGTGATGTGCCGCGGCTGAGCATGGCATATTCGCGAATGACGGTATTTTCGCCGATTACAAGGCGCGTCTTCTCATCCTTGAATTTAAGATCCTGCGGGACCGTCCCCAGAACAACCCCATGAAACAACTTGACACCATCCATCAGTTCGGTATAACGAGCAATCAGGCTATTGCTCCCGATTGAAACATTATTGCCAACCCTGACATCGGCTTCAACTATAGCATTCGGCCCGATCGTGACATTATCGCCCAATACGGCACTTTTATCGACTATTGCAGTCGGATGAATATTACTCATTTCTTTCAACAACCACTGCTTTCAATTCTGCTTCGGCGACCAGTTTGTCGCCGACAAAGGTTTTGCCCGCCATTTTGCATGTGTTTCGACGGAACATCAGCATTTCCAGTTCGAACCTGAGGGTATCGCCCGGAATAACCTGCTGGCGGAATTTGACATTATCAAGACCAAGGAAGAAAACCAGTTTATTTTCGGGGTTCTTGACTGCTTCGAGAAGCAAAACCCCTCCGGCCTGAGCCATGGCTTCGATGATCAGTACGCCCGGCATCACCGGATATCCGGGAAAATGTCCCTGGAAAAAGGGTTCGTTAATGGTCACATTCTTAATGGCAACAACCCTCTTTTCCGGTTCAAGCTCAAGAATACGATCAACCAGCAGGAAGGGATACCGATGAGGCATTATTTTCATAATGCCGTTGATATCCAGAAATGCTTCCGAACCCGGTTTCTGATATTTCTTGACCAGTTTTTTCTTCTTATAGAGAGCGCGGAGTTGTTTGACCAGAGCCACATTGGCCTTATGACCGGAACGGGCAGCCAGGATATGACCTTTAATCGGAACGCCGATCAGGAAAAGATCACCGATCAAATCGAGCGCTTTATGCCGCACCGGTTCATTATAAAAACGTAACGGAATGTCATTTATAATGCCGGTCTTTCCGACAAACGCTTCATCCCTCAAATCCAGCGCTTTGCGAATTCTGTCAACCTCTATCTGTCCTTTATCCGAATCATATATAACCACCGCAGTATTGAGACTTCCGCCTTTGATCAGGCCGGCATCTCGAAGCATTTCCACTTCAGAGAGAAAACAGAATGTCCTGGCCGGGGCGAATTCCTCGACAAATTCTTTTTCCAGATCAATGAGAGTGGTGTACTGAGTACCGAGGGCCGGATTCTTGTAATCAACCATAAAGGTAATGCGGAAGGTGTCGGAAGGTGTGACGACAATATCAACAGAGCGATCAGGCTCCGAATACGACATGGTGGAATCGATTTCAAGGTATTCCCTTTCGGCATCCTGTGTTACGATTCCGGCTTCAAGCAGTTTTTCGACATACGGGAGAGACGAGCCGTCCCCTACGGGTGGTTCATTGGATGTCAATTCAATCTCAAGATTGTCTATCTGAAGACCCGAGATGGCCGCCAGCACATGCTCCACGGTATAGACCCTGGCTTCGCCTTCGGCCAGGGTGGTTCCGCGCGATATATCCACGACATGATCAATATCAGCCAGAATCGAGGGCTTTCCTTCCAGATCGACTCTGACAAACCGGACGCCGCTGTCCGGAGGCGCCGGTTTGAAGGTCATCCTGGTGACATTGCCGGTGTGAAGCCCAATCCCCTCCAGGGTTACTTCTCTTTCAATAGTTCTCTGGTTCTCAAACATACTTTCCTCGTAAAAACGGATTATACGAATAAGCACACGGCATATCAAGTTAAAAAACAAGCCCCTGTTTATACCCCTAAATATCCTTCAAGTTCTTTACCTGTCTGAACTTACGGATAATTCTGGCATATTCCTTGATCAATTTCTCCTCGGCTTCGGACATTCCTTCCATTATGGGAATCCCGATTCGAAGGACGGTTCGCGTTATATCGGCCATAGTCCGGTCGAAACGGCCGGCGAGATTTTTCAGTTTTTCTTTCAACTCATAAGAAATATGGATATTCAGAAGGTGGTCTCCCCTGAGTCTGGACGGCGTTCCTTTTTTCATAACTTCCTCCTTTTAATGATATTTTTGATGCCCGATTAAAATCTGGGGGGTTTTGATGACAATGTCATATTTGCTTTTTAATATTCCGATTATCTCCTGCCAGGTTTCTTCCTTGCTTTTATTCCGGAGGAGATCATTTATCTGATCTTTATAGGATGAATTACAGAGGGGACAGATCGTTTCAGCCCCGACCGCAATATCAAAACGACTCCGGACAAAGGCGGC
>JBFMFJ010000365.1:0-3996 GCA_040752235.1 Candidatus Zixiibacteriota bacterium
TAACCAGCAGAGTGTCCGGTATAACAGCGTTGGCATTCATATCAGGATCCGTTATCTGGATGCGGGCCGAATCACATAGAGGAGGATATGTTATCAGGACATCACTCCACAGTGAATCCATAAATGCAACTTCACCGGTTGTTCCATATCCGCTGGCTCCGATCCAGCCGCTGTAATCGACGATGCCGTAGGAGCTGTAGTCATAATAATCGTAGATTTCCGAAATATTTTTGGGATTGCCTCCAAGGTTCATCTCATCGGTCGTACTTGTTCCCCACCAATTTGATCTGGCGTCTATGGGAAACGCCGAGTTGTTTCTCAGATCATATCCATTATTATCATATAAGGCACAATTATTTATTAATGGCAGTTGATAGGAGTAGGTACCATAAATATCTATACCGGCTGCCCCGGTGTTTCCGATTACATAAACACTATCCATGACCACAGGTGTTCGATAAGTCAATATTCCACTCCCGTAGTTGCCTTCCACATTCGTGTTATGAATCCATATACTGTCACACTCGTCAAGATATAATCCGTTTACTCCATTAGCCGAAACAGAACAATTGGAAATTACACCCCGGGCATATTCGCACCACAATCCACGGCCATAATTGTTTGCTATGAGACATTCAGATAATATAAATTGAGGATCATAGGCCTGAACGGCCGAGCGCAGATAATACGCATCATTCATCCCGCACTGGGTGACAAGACAATGATCCAATTGAAGTATTCTGTTCCCCTGTATACCAAAAGAGGCATTTTTGACTACGGCATATGACATTATTATATTGCCGTAGCCACCCCTTATTTGGCCCCAGAAGGAATTATACCCGCCCGTATCTATTTTGGCCTTAAAATATACGCTGTCGCCTTCGACTCCCTGGACTTTAAGTAAACCATAACTGTTTATTTGAAGAGATACTCCCGGCATAAATCTTAGTTCCACTCCGGGTTCGATTATTAATGTGTCTCCGTTAAGAATTTCGATATCGCCTACGATAACATATGGGTTTTCTGAAGCCGTCCATACTCCGCTGACATAGCCCGCCCAGCCTCCAAAACTCACCTCCTGGGAGATTGTGTCCACATTAGACCAGTCGTCGTTCTGGTCAATGTAAATGGCTCGAATAAAGTCGCCCGGAGTCAGTTGGAGTTGTGAATCGCCGATGGATTTTACGTTTATTTGGGCAGCCTCCTCCAGGAAGAGGTTATATTCCTGCTCGAGAGCCTCTGAAAATTCATACTTGGCGTCATTTGTCAGAAGATCCGGATATTGTTCTTCCAGCCAGTTGACAAAGATCTTTACCTGCGGTTGAAAGGCAATCGATCCTCTGAAAACACCGCTGCTGGGGGAGGTCTCATGGAGCTGAATTGTTTCACTGTCGCCCGATTCCGATTCTATCAGGATTTCAACACTGTCGGAATTGTTGATATCTACATCCAAGTCAGTGTCGCAGACTTCGACATAAGCCGAATCACTCATAGCCGGGTACGTCAGTTCCACGACATTGCCGACAGAATCGATAAATGATATCGTCCCGGTTACACCCGATTCAGTGCATCCCACCCAGTTGCTGTAATTGACATAACCATATGTCGCATTATCAAACCCGTCGAATATCTTTGCTATGTTCTTGGGATTTCCGCCGGAGTTCATCTCGGCCGTAGTGATATCTCCCCACCAGTTGGCTTTGGCGTCAAGCTCGCAGTTGTCGCAATAGCTGTAATTCATCAAATCATATCCCGCATTGCCATATAATTCGCAATGACGGACTATGGGGATGAGACTGTCAGAGGATCCATTGGTGCTGGCGATCAAACCGCCGGTTCCCAAATTTCCCGTAATAATGCAGGAATCGATAAATGATGTGGAACTATATGTATTTATTCCGGCGCCGTTATTATTCGATACCAGATTGTGTGAGACGCTTAATTGAGAACTGTATCTCAAATATATACCCGTTCCGCCGTTAAATGAGAAAATCGAAGAATCAATCAAACCTTCCGCGTACTCGGCATAAAACCCGTAACCCATATTGCCGGTGACAAGACAGTTATTGACTAATACGGGATCATTGGCCCTCACCGCCGGCGAGTACTGGCTGTAGCCGCAGCCTGTTACCAGGCAGTGCATTAATGAAAGAGTGTTGTCTGCCAAAATTCCGACTCTGGCTCCATCAACAATAGCGTAACTCAGATCGACCGCGCCATAATGGCCGTAAATTCTTAACCAGGCCGAATCCAATCCCGGCAATCTCGGGCCGAAATAGACGCTGTCTCCTTCCATGCCGGCGGCCTTCAGTAATCCGGCCGAGTTGACATTAATTGAGACACCCGGCATCAGCAGAACCTCAACGCCCGGTTCTATAGTCAGTGTGTCATAATAATCGATCGTAATATCACCCATGATCACATATGGATTTCCGACAGCCGTCCAGTCGCCGCTTACATAGCCCGCCCAGCCGCCATAGGCCGATTTTGTCGTCACCGTGTCATTCTCATTCCACTCATTCATGACATCATAATAGTCCGCCCAAATTCGATCGCCCGGCGCAACCTGAAACAACTGATCGCTTGAAGTCATGACCATATAAACGGTATCACTATTCCATTTATCATATTCCAGTTCCATCAAAGACATGTAGTCGTCATCCGAAAGCAGGTTTTCATCTTTCGGATAACTGCTCTCAAACCATGTCATGAATTTTACAGTCTGAATATCAAATGGAATTGATCCGTGGAAGATACCGTTATTTTCATCTGTCTCATGCAAATAGACAAATTCAGTATCCCCGGATTCTGAATACAGGGCAACCTGAACGCTGTCCAAAATCCCCGGATTGATATCCATGTCCTCATCAACTATCTCGACAAAGGCCGTTTCACTTCCGGGGGGATATGTCAGACCGATATTGTTCCAGGCCGAATCCGTGAATGAGGCCAGTGCCGTATGAGGTCCCAGGTCTATTGAAAAGTACACCGAGTCGGTAACGATAAAATCATTGAGATTTTTTGCCCGAATGATGAAACTATGAGTTCCATTTTCCATGTCATTGAAAGTTACCGAAGTGTCATATCCCCAGGATGTAAATGCATCTGTATCAAGACGGTATGAGTACAGCATGGAATCCGGAGGAGTCGTATTATCAACGGCGTGCCAAGCGAATTCAACGCTTTCAACTCTTATTGTCTGACCGTCAGATGGTCCTTCATCGATGGTCAGTTCCGTCAACCCGACCAGGAAGTTAATGATCAGCGGCGTTTCGTCAACATGCCCGGCCTCGTCTCTGGCCACTACGGTCAGAACATGATATCCCTCATCAACCTCGAAAATATGTCCGGTATCGGAAAGGAATTCCGAATTTGGCTCATCATCCATTTTATAGGAAAACAGAAGATTCTCCGGAAGACTGATATTATCGCTTCCGGACCAGACAAATTCCACAAAAGTACTGTTGACCATTCCACTGTCTTCCGGCCCCGTGACCAGGAATGTATTGGGCGGTGTGACATCTGTCGCGAATATAATCGAATCAACGGCTATAAGGCCGGCCGCGTCTTTGGCGCGTACTCGGAATAAATGCCAGCCTTCCATTAAATCATAGTAACTGACATTGGTGCTGTCACGATACCACGTGGGATCAATGCCGGCGTCAAGCTGGAAAGAATACTGGATGGAGTCAGCGGGGGTCATATTGTCGGTTGCGGACCATTCAAAAGAAATGCTGTCAAAAGCGATTATTTCGCTATCGGATGGTGCCGAGATTATTGTCAGGACCGGTTTGATCAAATCAAGAGCCTGCCCGATCCAGTTGCTGTAGTCTACGAAACCGTATGAGCCGTCATCGAACTGATCATATATGCGGGCGATATTTTTGGGATTACCGCCCTGGTTCATCTCGGCCGTGGTGCTGTCGCCCCAATAGTTGTATTTGGCGTCAATCTCATAAGGGCTGGTATTGACGAAGTCATATTGCCAGTTATCAT
>JBFMFJ010000366.1:0-3989 GCA_040752235.1 Candidatus Zixiibacteriota bacterium
GTGAAACCGGTCAAAAAATATTTGAATGCCTGTTATCTTTTTGACGAGAAGCTTCCGTTTAAGCTGGAATTGAAAGCTATTAATGAACCGGTCAAGGTGCTGGATGGAACGGTTGAAGTCAGACCGATTGTAAATCTTCATCTGATGGGTAATTCGGAAATAATCGATGCGACCGAATATCCCAATAAAATGGAATGCTATTCATATCTGCTGCAAATGGGAAGCAGGAAACTGCTATATACCGCCGATATCGCCTCAATAGATGAAATGGAGCCGTATCTTGACGGATTGGATCTTTTGATTACGGAAACGACGCATATCGACACGACCCTATTACCGGCTTTGATAGAGAAAAACCAAATTGCCAGAGTGATTTTGTCTCATATCGGTGATGATAAGGCTGCCGAAATTATAAAATTCGCCGATTCCCGGGCCGCCGCGGGGAAAATAGTTGTCGGCGAAGATAACCTGACAATTAAGGTTGAATAAGGATTTGTTCGATTTGGCATATATTATTCACGTGAATGACGCCGGGCGGGACGAAGAAAAACCGGATAAATCTGTACTTATATTTCCCAATTAATACATAATAGACCGGATATCTCGATAAAATTCCATAAAACGCAGATAATTCTTGACATTGGGGGGCAAAATCTCCTAATTTTCCGGACTAGATTCACTAGAACCAATTTTTTGTGCCAAGGAGGTTCGGATGGTCGAAAGAGCGTCAAATCAATCTGTGCTGACATGGTTCCTGCAGCGAATTTCGGGAATCCTGTTGGCATTTTTTCTGATAACGCACCTTAATGTCCATCATTTATTTCATGATATAACGGTATCGGGCATCATAAATTTCGCCGGAGTGAGGGAAAATCTGCAATCCTCAATCTGGTGGAAGATTTACTACATCGCCTTTGTACCGTTCGTCGTCTTTCATGCCCTCAACGGTTTCTGGCAAATCATCGCCGATTTTCGCCTTAAAGCGGGAGCCGCGGTTTTTATGAAAGCAATATTCTGGATACTGGGAATCATTCTGATCGTGACGGCGATTATGACTCTTGGTAATCTATTCGGAGGGGGTGCATGATGGCGAAAGAATCGAAATTGCAGGGGATGGTCAGGGATGCCAACCTGAATAAAAACATCGGCAATTTTTCCTACTGGATTCACCGGATTACCGGAATAGGCCTGTCGGTTTACCTGCTGATGCATACCTTCGTGCTGTCGTCGGCCATCAGCGGGCCGGAGGCATTCAATGAAAGAATGGGAACGGTTCAAAATCCGTTCTTTGCGATTCTGGAAGTACTCCTGATCGCCGGAGTGTTCATGCACATGCTGAACGGTCTTCGTATCACGATAACCGATTTCTTCAACTGGTCGCGCGGTCATAAGATTCTTTTCTGGATTGCGGCGGTTATCTTCGTGATTCTGATGATTGTCGCTATTAAGCTTCAGTGGCCGAAGTTCTTCATCGAAAATTACGGCATGGGAGGGCACTGATTATGTTTTATGATATTGTTATTGTCGGCGGCGGGCTGGCCGGATTGCGGGCGGCCATTGCCGCGCATGATGCCGGAGCAAAATCGGTGGCTCTCGTTTCCAAAATTCATCCGGTGCGGTCGCATTCCGGTGCCGCCCAGGGCGGCATCAATGCGGCGCTGGCCAATCATCCGGATGCCCATGACGACACGCCCGAAAGACACGCCTATGATACCATCAAGGGGTCCGATTTTCTGGCCGACCAGGATGCAGTCCAGATTATGACGGCTGATGCTCCGAATATTATATATGAGATGGATCACTGGGGCTGTCCGTTTTCGCGTTTCGAAAATGGTACTATCGCGCAGCGGCCGTTCGGCGGCGCGGGATATCCCCGTACCTGTTATGGCGCCGACCGGACCGGGCTGTATCTGCTCCATACTCTGTATGAGCAGGTGGTGAAGAGAAATATCGAAGTCCTTTATGAGCGTTTCGTGACCAAACTGGCGGTTCGCGATGGTCATTGCGCCGGTATAGTGGTTATGAATCTGCATACCGGAGAATTACAAACCATCGGCGCCAAGATCGTCATCTTTGCCACCGGCGGGTCGGGCCGGGTTTATTCGGTGAATACGACCAACGCTCATGCCTCGACCGGACTCGGTGTCGCCATTCCGTACTGGGCGGGAATACCGTTGAAGGATATGGAATTCATTCAATTCCATCCAACCGGATTGGACGGTTCCTCGATTCTGATGACCGAAGGTTGCCGCGGCGAAGGGGGATATCTGCTCAATAACAAGGGCGAGAGGTTCATGAAAAATTATGTCTCGGAAAAGATCATGGAACTGGCGCCGCGGGATATCGTCGCCCGCTCGATGCAGACCGAGATTAATGAGGGGAGAGGTTTCGAGGATCGCTATATCCAGCTTGACTTAAGGCATCTGGGAGCGGCAAAAATAATGGAACGGCTTCCGGGAATTCGGGAAATCGCCATGAATTTCCGAAATGTCGATCCGATCAAGGAACCGATCCCGGTGCACCCGGCAATGCACTATACCATGGGCGGAATTGACTGCGACAAGGATGGTATGACCGAGGTTGAAGGCTTTTACGCGGTCGGTGAATGTGCCTGTGTATCGGTGCATGGAGCCAATCGTCTGGGCGGGAATTCGCTTCTCGATACCATCGTCTTCGGCGCGCGCGCCGGAAAACATGCTGCCGCACGGATAAACAGCATGTCCGGAAAAGCCGACGAAGATGCTCTGAACAAGGCTCTCAACGATGAGAAAGAGCGATTCAAGAAATTACGGACATCAGGCGGCAAGGAGAATCCTTACGATATCAAGAACGAGCTTTCACGCGTGATGATGGACCAGATCGGTATCTTCCGCACTAAGGATGATATGGCCTCTGCCGTTGGAATTGTCAAACAGTTGCGCGAGAGATTCGATAAGGTCAGGGCTATCCCGGACACGGGTAAATTCAATTATGATTTTCTCTGGGTAACGGAGATCGCCGGGAATATCGATACCGCTCTTAGCATTGCCATGGGAGCGGTCAACCGCGAGGAATCGCGGGGATCGCATTTCCGGAGAGATTTCCCGAAACGTCTTGATGAGCAGTGGTTGAAACACACTGTCTATTATTTCAAAGACGGGGCGCCGGAGATATCATATAAGCCTGTGACGCTCGGTAAGTACGAACCTGAAGAAAGGAAGTATTAAAAATGGCGATATTCAAGGTTTTTAGATACAATCCCGAATCAGATTCGATGGCCCGTTTCCAGGAATATAATTTACCCGATACGGCGTCGATGACGGTGCTGGAAGGGCTGTACTATATTCTTGAAAATCTCGACTCGACCCTGGCGTTTCGGTCTTCCTGCCGGATGGGCGTTTGCGGCTCCTGTGCCATGCATATAAACGGCCAGTATCGCCTCGCCTGTGAAACGCAGGTTTCGGATATGGGCGGTACCGTGACGGTGCGACCGCTGTCGCACATGAAAATAATCCGCGATCTGGTGGTCGACCTGACGCCGTTTTTCGATAATTACGAAAAAATCAAACCGTATCTGATTCATAATAAGGAAATACCTCAAAAGGAGTTCATGCAGTCACCCAAGGAACGCAAACGCATCGATTTCCACGTCGATTGCATTCTCTGCGGCGCCTGCTATGGTTCCTGCCCGGTGCTTTCGACCGATCCGGAGTACCTCGGCCCGCATGCGCTTTTAAAGGCACTGCGGTTTGTCGATGATTCCCGCGATGACGCCACCAACGAACGGCTGGCGTATCTTGCCACCGATTACGGCGTTTTTCGCTGTCATACTATTTTCAACTGCCAGCAGGTTTGCCCGAAGGATCTCGATCCGACCGGCGCCATCGGTAAGTTAAAAATGAAGGCGGTCAAGGCGAAGCTGCTGGGCAAATTGAAAAAGACCGGTTCGTAATAATTGATAGTCATTCCCGCAAGCGGGAAGAGATATATGTGCTGCCGGGTGTATAGCC
>JBFMFJ010000367.1:0-3968 GCA_040752235.1 Candidatus Zixiibacteriota bacterium
CAGTCAGAAAGTACAAAGCATCGGGGCCGACTTCATGTTCATATGGAAAACCCTTATCCATGAAATCGGGCATCAGTTCTTTCAGACTCCGCGGATCGAGAACGGCGCCCGACAAAGAATGCGCTCCGGGATAGGAGCCTTTTTCAATGATAATCATTTCCGGCATTGATAATTCACCGCCGGAATTCTGGATCAAACTGGCTAAATGATATCCAAACGAAAGCCCTGCCGGGCCGCCCCCTACGACAAGAATATCAACTTCAAGAATTTCTCTTTCAACGTCCATTCCCGCTCCTCAAACAAAAATGTTTGGCTCAACAGCGCTCAATATAATGAAGAGCGGAATAAAATGGAATCAGTTTTTCGCCCGTTCGGAAATATACCCCTTTTACGCTGTCGGTCTCCTGGTCGGATCGGAGCCATTCCCATTCGATTTAATCTGCAGCATTTCCCTTATCTTGGGGATATTCGGTCCCACCACCATCAAACGTCCCGCCACCACAATCGGTTTCTTGATCAGTTCGTTATCCTCGGCCATCAATTGAAAAAGCTCATCCCTGGGAGGAAGAGTGTTATTCAGATGATGTTTGGTAAAACCCTTCGCCTCAGAATTAAGGAAATGCCTCAGGTTAAAATGACGCATTAATCTGGTAATTTCGTTCAGTCGCAGAGGTTCTCTCGAGAGATCACGCACTTTAACTCGAAATTCCTGCTCCTCCAGAAAATTGACAACCTCACTGCATCCGGGGTCATTTGGAACCAGAAATAATTCAATCGTCTTAAGCATTGCGCCTCCATTAACGCATAAAATTGTGCTCTAGAAATGTATGATCAGGATGCTTCGTGCACCCGAAACATGCACTATTACCTGAGAGGGGGCTAATGATATTATCGTCACCCCCGGTGAATTCATTATATACTACCAAAAAAATACTCATAATTCTACTTTTAGCAAGTACTATTTGTTCAAGCAAGCCGATATATTCGCTTGCTTAGCTTATCGTCCGTTTCTGAGCCCCCTGTCCAGTAGTCCTTAAATTCTCGCCAAGACTCTAAGCGCTTCTGTGAGGGATAGGCTTTTAATGGGCAAAATCAAGTTGCCAATTCTTAAACCACCCAACGCTACCTAAAGTTCCCCCATTCTGTTAATCCAGGAACCTGCGGGGCACCCGCATCTGGTTTCAGAATATCTTTTGACAATATAAGTATCGTTAATATAAAACAAGAAATCAATAAGATAAATTTATGCATATATTACGTATAATATATACGCAATTAGAAGTTCTGTAAAAAGGAACTTAAATTCACCTCTTTGTTCTTGATTCCCAACTTCTTACGAATTGTCTCACGGTGTTTATGAATGGTCAGGACCGAAACATTAAGGATTTCCGCAATATCCTTTGACATCATGCCCTTCTTTATCATATCGCAAATCTCCAACTCCCTTGGGGATAGCTGAGAATACTTATTGCGTAACTGGTCCATAAATGGTGCCGAAACAGTCTTAAGGCTGCTTTCAAGATTATCAATCTGGTTCCGAAGCCGATCCCCACATTTTTCCCTGAGCCTTTGTATGGCAGGGATTATGACCCGATCAATGTTGGCTGCAATCTGCAGCTTTATGCTTCTCTTCTCATCTTCTATCTGATTCATAACCTCTTTAAGCGCAGTGTTTTTCGCCTCAAGGGCTTCTCGTTCGCTGCTGAGTTCTTCGGTGGCCTTACGAAGTTTGTCCTCAGCCCGGCGGCGGTCGGTAATATCCATATTCAGTCCCAGGATCCCTCTAATTTTGCCATTATAGAAAATAGGCGCTATGATATTGAAGTAGTGCCCGAGTTGACCATCGAATTCATAATCAACTTCTCCTTCAACCGTCTCCCCGTTCAGCGCCCTGCGATTATTATCAATCCAGATTTGTCTAATATAATCGCTGACATCGGCATCCTCGGGGCAGGTTCCGATCAGATCCCCCCAATGCCTGCGGCAAACCGAATTTTGCAGGATATAACGGCCGTTTTCATCGAGGGCGAAGAAATCGAAGGGAAGCGATTCGATTGTGGAACGCAGCCAGGCTTCGTTCTCACGCAGGGCTTCCTCGGCAATGACTCTTTGGGTTATATCTCGCAGGACGGTCACGATTCGAACCACCCGATTGCCGTCACTTATCGGAATTTTGCGGGTTTCAGTGACAATCTTCCTATTGGCAACCTCATTGGACTCCGTGGTTATAAGAGTCTCTCCGGTCTCGAAAACATACTTATACTGGTTAATAACCTTTTCACTCAAAAAAGGATAAACCTCAAGGAGTTGTTTTCCATGAATATCGGGGTTGATACCTATCGAGCTGTGCCATTCGCGAAGGGCCTTGTTGCATAGAATTATCCTGTAATTCTGATTAATCACGTGGATGGAATCGCCCATGGAATCGATAGTCGTACGGTACTGTAACTCGGAGTCTTTCAGAGCTTCTTCAATTCGTTTTCTTTCGGTAATATCACGAGCCACGACCTGTATAGCCGGTCTCCCCTCATATGTAAAGGGCGCCGATGCCGCGTCGACCGTCACCGTCTGGCCGTCGAGACGAATCAACTTTTCCTCTTTGAATCCCGAACTCCGGTTTTCTTCAAGAACCTTTTGTCTTTTTTCGCGAACCAACTCTCGGTAGTCGGGGTGTATGAAATCAAAGCTTTCCCGGCCAAGGATATCTTCCGGTTTTTCGGCGCCGTACAATCTGATACCGGCTTTGTTTATGAACACGATCTGGTCATCGCGCACGATGGAGATGGCATTGGGTGACAGCTCGGCCAGCAAACGGAACCGCTCTTCGCTCTCGCGAAATGCCTCACGCCCCCTGACTAGTTCGTTAATATCCCTGAAAAAGCCGACGCTGTACCTGGTCCCTTCAATATATATTGTCGCTCCAACGATATCTGCAAAGACAATGGTGCCGTCTTTTCTGAGACAGGGGATATTCTCGGCGATATATTGGGGCATTTTTGAGTTAAGCTCGAATTCATGATGAATCTCTTCGATTCTCTCTATGGGGTGGATATCATCCACCCCCATTCCGACCAGCTCATCGGCGGTATAGCCGAGAAAACGGCAAATGGCCGGGTTGGCATAACGGAATTTGCGCGTCTGATAATCGGCAATCAGGATACCTTCACCGGCGGTTTCAAACAAGACTCGATATCTTTCGCCCGATTCGCGGACTTCCGCCTCGGTTCTCTTGCGCTCGATAATTTCCGCCCTCAGTTTCTCATTGGCCTCGATCAGTTCCGATGAACGCTCCCTGACCAGTTCCTCGAGATGATCCCGATGCTTCTTTATTTCGATTTCGGCTTCCTTGCGTTGGGTAATATCAACTGCGACGCCCCGAAGGCCGACCACTTTGTCTTCTCTTACAATCTGCGCGGAATATATAAGTGCCGGAAAAGTGCTGCCGTCTTTTCGAAGCATGGTATATTCATGGTCCCGGGGTTCTCCCCCTGCAAGTCGAGTGGCCATATTTTTTTTGACTCTTTCCAGATCTTCGGGGATCAATAATTGCGGAACATATAATCCGGCGTCGACATCTTCCTGGGTATAGCCGGTCGATTCGGAGCCGTGACGATTGGCAAAGGTAATACGGCCTTCAACATCAACCTCAAAAACCGTCTGCGGCAGCAGATCGGTCAGTTCCCGGAATTGTCTTTCACTTTGCTGCAGGGCCACTTCGATCTTTTTTCGGTCCGTTATATCCTCGGTGAGGACAATGACCTTATCCACTTTGCCGGATTTGTCTTTCAAGGCATAGAAATACTGGGAAAACCAGCGGGGACTTCCGGAGCGATGGTGCGATGATTTCACCTCAGGTATGAAAAGATAACCGCCCTTCTGATATATTCTCTCTACCAAGGGCTTCCATTTCCCCAGATATTCATCATGCTCATCGAGTCTGAGGGCACTGCGGGGTGAAAGATATAATT
>JBFMFJ010000368.1:0-3963 GCA_040752235.1 Candidatus Zixiibacteriota bacterium
AATATTTCGCTTTACTTTGGATTGATGGTGATTTAATTTATTGGGTTATAAAAAATCGTAATTTTAAAGACTAAAAAACGTATAGATGTAAGCTTATGAAATTCGACCAGTTAAATGAATTCAAAATTCCCGATGCAGAAGCCAAAATTCTGAAATTCTGGGAAGACAACAAGGTTTTCGAAAAGTCGATGGAGGCTGTCCAGAACCGCCCCCACTTTGTCTTTTATGAAGGCCCGCCGACCGCTAACGGCAAACCGGGGATTCACCATATTCTGTCGCGAACCATTAAGGATATGGTCTGTCGCTACAAGGCGATGAAAGGCTACCGGGTGGATCGCAAAGGAGGCTGGGATACGCACGGCCTTCCGGTGGAAATTGAAGTCCAGAAACGACTTGGAATAGAAAACAAGTCGGATATTTTGAAATACGGCGTCGACAAGTTCACGCAGCAGTGTAAAGATTCGGTTTTCAGATATATCGATGACTGGAATTTGCTGACCCGCAAGATGGGTTACTGGCTCGATCTGGATAACGCTTACATTACCCTGACCGATGATTATGTCGAGACGGTCTGGTGGATTCTCAAGAACTTCTTTGACCGAGATTTGATATACAAAGGATATAAGACTGTCCCGTTCTGTCCGAGCTGCGAAACCGGGTTGTCGAGTCATGAAGTCGCCCAGGGTTATGATGAAGTGGCCGACCCCTCGGTCTTTGTCAAAGTCAAGGCTGTTGATGAGGATTATTACTTCCTCGTCTGGACAACAACCCCGTGGACATTGCCGTCAAATGCGGCCCTTTGTATGCACCCGGATGCCAACTATGTTGTCGTGAATTATAAGGGTGAGAAACTGGTCCTGGCCGAGGCTCTTGCCCCCTCGATTCTGCATGATGAATATGAGGTTTTGGACAGGAAGAGGGGCTCCAATTTTGCCAATAAGAAGTATATTCCGCTGTTCGATACATTTAAGGATATGTCGGACAAGGCCTTTTATGTCATCAACGGCAGCTTTGTAACGCTCGAGGACGGCACCGGAATCGTCCATATCGCCCCCGGATACGGCGCCGATGACTACGAAATCGGGCAGAAATACGGCCTGCCGGTCCTTCAGGCAGTCGCCCCCAACGGGCATTTTGTCCCCGGTTCCGGTAAATATGAGGGGAAATTTATCAAGAAAGCTGACCCGGTTATTATCGAAGATTTGAAGACGGCCGGCAAGCTGTTCAAGGTAGCCGAGTATGTTCACAACTACCCGTTCTGCTGGCGCTGCGACTCGCCGCTTATTTATATAACCCGGCACAGTTGGTATATAAAGACGACTCTATTCAAAGAGCAGCTTCTGAAAAACAACAATACCATCCACTGGTATCCTGATGAGATCCGTACGGGCCGGATGCTGGAATGGCTGGAAAACAATGTCGATTGGGCATTATCGCGCGAACGTTTCTGGGGAACGCCGCTTCCGATCTGGATTTGCGACAATGATACCTGCGGCCATATGACGGCAGTCGGCTCAGTGGAGCAATTGCGTCGTGATGGTATCGATGTCCCGGATAAAGTCGATGTGCACAAGCCGGGTATCGACGCTATCAAGCTCAAATGCGAGAAATGCGGCGGAACCATGACCCGGGTGCCGGAAGTGATTGACACCTGGTTCGATTCCGGCTCGATGCCGTATGCCCAGTGGCATTATCCTTTTGAGAATAAAGATGTTTTCGAAATAAAATATCCGTGTGAGTTTATATCCGAGGCGGTCGATCAGACCCGCGGCTGGTTTTACACATTGCTGGCCATTTCAACCATACTTTTCGACAAAGAGCCTTTCCGGAATGTCATTGTCCATTCGCATGTGGTTGACAAGGATGGCAAGAAGATGTCGAAGAGTAAGGGGAATGTGGTCGATCCCTTTTATATATTTTCGGAATATGGGGCCGACCCGCTGCGCTGGCTGTTCATAAACGGTTCCAATCCCTGGCTGCCCAAGAAATTCGATGAAAAGCAACTCGAGGAAGTCATCCGGAAGTTTTTCGACACCTTGAAAAACAGCTACAGCTTTTTTGCGCTGTATGCCAATATCGACGAGGTGGCGGAAAGATCCAAAAATGAGTCGAAATCGGTTTCGGAATTTCTCGCGCAATATGCCGGGCCACCCGAACGGATCGACCAGTGGATTATATCCCGTTACAATACATTGGTCAAAAATGTAACCGACCGCCTGGATAATTACGACATCACACCTCCGACTCGCCAGATCAACGATTTTGTCATTGACGACCTGTCCAACTGGTATATCCGGCTGAACCGGAGACGGTTCTGGGCGCCGGAAAACGATCCGTCCAAAATGCGCGCTTATCTCACTCTCTATGAGGTGCTTTGCGGCATTGTCAAGCTGATCGCGCCGGTGACACCGTTTGTCTCGGAATTTCTCTGGCGTGAATTGTCAGCTCCCAATAATGGAGAGAGGCATATATCGGTTCATATGGAAGAATATCCCGGTTTTGATGCCGGCCTTATCAATACCGACCTGGAAGAATCAATGGCGCTGGCGCAGAAGATTGTTTCCATCGGACGGGCCGCGCGAAATCGAGTTAATTTAAAGGTCCGTCAGCCGCTTTCCGGCATATTGGTGAATATCCCGGGCATCGACAAATTCGATAAGATCGGTTCGGAGTTTCAGATAATAAAAGACGAATTGAATATCAAAGAGATTGAGAAGCTGCTTGATATTTCGAAGGTGGTTTCCTACAAGGCCAAACTCAATTTCGCCAAGGCAGGTCCGCGTCTGGGCTCGATGGTAAAACAGATTGCGGCTAAAGTGGTCGGATACTCAAGCGAGGTCCTGGAAGAATTCATCAAAACCGGAACTTTGACCGTCAATGTTGATGGAGCCGATTATCAGTTGACGCGCGAAGAAGTTGAGATTGAAAAGCTGGAAAAGGCCGGATTTGCTGTCGAAAGCGGTGATGGAATAACTGTTGCGCTCAAGACAGAAATTGACGATATTCTGCGCGACGAGGGGTTTGCCCGAGAAATAGTCAACAAAATCCAGAACATGAGAAAATCTTCTGGATTTGAGGTAACTGATCGTATCAAAATATTGGTCAGGACCGAAGAACCCCTGGCAACGGCTGTAAGGAGGCATGACGCATTTATTTGCAATGAAACCCTGGCTGATGAAATAGCGCTTGTCGATTCGATCGCGCCTGAGAATGGCGGGAAAAATTGGAATATAAATGGCATTAAGGCGGATATTGTAGTCATAAGGATATAGAATTGGGAGCACAAATGAAAAAAGCCGAATTGGAAAAGTATGAAAAGCTCCTTCTGAAAAAAAGAGAGGAACTTGCCGAGCAGTTGAAGCGCAGCAAGGAAATGCGTGACGCAACGACAAAAGATGCCACCGGTGATCTCTCGAGCTATTCATATCATATGGCCGACCAGGGCACCGATAACATGGAGCGCGAGAAGGCCTTCATGTTTGCCTCCAAATCCGGGCGGTTGCTTTACCATATCGACGAGGCATTGCGTCGCCTGCGCAAAGGCGAGTACGGCAAATGTCAATCATGCGGCAAGCAGATTCAAAAGGCACGACTGGAAGCGGTTCCCCATGCCAGGCTTTGTCTTGAATGCAAAGAAAGTGAAGAGGAGGCCAAGGCTGGCCGACGTTAGTAAACGACATTTTATTTTTCCTTTGCTGATTCTGGCGGTTGTGGTTATAGCCGACCAGTTAACGAAATTATATGCTCTTGGCCGTCTGATTCAGGGACAGCCGCAACAAGTCCTGGGCTCCTTTTTTCAACTAAAACTCATCTTCAATAGAGGTGGTGCGCTCGGCACCGATTTCGGCAGCGGGCTTTTCTATTTAATCTCATCTCTGCTGATTTTGTTGATTGTCCTCTACTTCATGTATGTAAATCGCGATAAGCTGTTGATTACCGCTCCCATGGCTGCCATCGCCGGCG
>JBFMFJ010000369.1:0-3941 GCA_040752235.1 Candidatus Zixiibacteriota bacterium
TGAATCAGTCTTTTCAGCTGTTATTTAAATCGGCTGAGAAGCTGTCCACGGGTTTGAAAATCAACAGCGCTGCCGATGACCCGGCGGGGCTTGTTATTTCGGAGAGAATGCGGGCAAGGATTGCCTCACTTAACCAGGAAATAGAAAATGTCAGCATGCAGATCAGAAAATATGAGACAGCATCATCTCATGCTCTTCAATTGCGCAGCATGCTGACCGAGATGCATTCGCTGGCCGTGGCGGCATCGAGTGAAGGATTTAACAGTGAAGCCATGCAGAATGCTTATCAGGCAGAAGCAAACCGTTTGGTCGAGTCCTATAACTTTATTGCCCAAAATGCCGCTTTTGGAGAGCAGATGTTGCTGGATGGATCCGGAGGCTCTCTGGCGAATATTCAGGTCATGGAGCAGCTCGATCTGTCTTCGGCGGAGTCGGCCCAGGCCGCAATGCAGGTAATAGACAACGAGGCGGCCAGATTGGACAGTGTCGTTGCCGATATTGGGGCTTCACAGAAAAATGATCTTGAAAGCCGTTTAACTAATCTGAGAGTCGAGGCCGAGAATCTTACCGCCGCCGAATCTCAGATCCGTGACACCGATTTCACTCTGGAATTTACCAATTTTATAAAATATCAAATGATGGCGCGGGTTTCGGTGTCACTTCTGGCCCACAGCTTTCTGACGCCGCAGTCGGTTCTGGCGCTGGTGGCTGAGAAATAACAAGATTTTTTGCCGTGAATGAATCGTAATGTCATTCAGCGGTAAAAGCAGGCATGATGCCGGGTTAAGTGCCCGGCATCATGCATCTATGGTATAAATACATCAACCTGCTTTTGATTTCACCTATTTCCTCAATGGTTGTCCGCAGCCGGCCAACCAGTCCTCGCATTCACAAGGAGGAATGCCGCCTTTATACAGGTAACTGATAAGATAGGTTACATCAAGAATATTTACCATACAGCTGCAGTCGGGATCACCAGAACAAAGCGGAAATGGTCTCGGGGCAGGTCCGCCCCTATAGAGATAAGTAATCAGGAATGTTACATCCAGGAGATTGATTATGCCGTTTCCGTCAGCATCCCCGGGATTACAATCGCAAAAGAATTGCCAGAAACCTGATCTGAGCAAGAGAACGGCGGTGCTGTCCAATCCTATGGCCGATTGTCCCAGCGTCCCGCTCAGCAAATACTGCTCGGAATTTCCTGATGTTGCACCGCTGCCGACAACCTGCCAGCAGATCGTATCTCCGGGAGAAAGGAATGCGGCCTGAGTCGGGACTCCCTGTAATGAGGTCTCAGATTCTGCGGCAGCTGGTGTTTCCGGCAAATCCTCCGTGTCCATGGAAATGCTTTGTCCGGTTTTAATGTCGGAACCTAGAATGACAGGAATCAATAAAAGAAATATCGTCAGCAGGCTTAATGTGTCTTTATTGACTATTTTCTTTACCGATTTCATATCATTACTCCACAAACAGGTTGTAACTGATTCTGCCTCCGCTGCCGCCTTCCTCCCGAATTTCAATGGTATGTTCGCCGACCCCGGATATGTATGAACTCAAATCCAGCCCGCCGCTGGCAAAGTTGCCGTCAAATGGGCCCGCAACGGGCGATCCATCGATATAAACATATACATTTGAAGGAAGAGTTCCTGCTGCAATACCGATTCCCTCCAGTCCTGTCCCGGTCGATGATGCGGAGCCGGTGAAAGTGTGAGAGTGGGTAATACCATTAGTACCGGTTGTTCCTGAATATGAATGACTGTGCGATGGACTGGTACTGCTAATGGTCAATGAATGGTTATGAGTACCAAGGCTTGAACTGGTTCCAAATGTATGAGAGTGTGTTCCTAAAGCACTATTGGTTGTAAACTCATGTGAATGTGCACTCCCGCCGGGAGCCACCGAGCCGGTTGCCTTGCAGTTGTATGTGCCGTGAGCCGTTAGACCCTCATAATCATTTGTGTGGACAAGGTAAAAATGCGTATTGACTCCCTGAAACAGGAAATCATGATGGTGGGCCGCATCGTTGTTTGTCGCGCCGGTATGACTATGGGCGAGGCTGGTTGATCCTGTTGTGCCTGAATGTAAATGGGCCAAATCGGTACTCCCAATTGATCCGGTATGAGTATGTGAAGCACTGGCGGTTCCGCTGGTTCCGGAATATGAATGCGTATGGGAGACGGATGCCGATGCCACGGTCCCTGAAATATCATGCGAGTGGGCGTTAAGGCCGTCATGAGTGTGGTTAGAGAGCGGCCCCTGATATCCGCTGCCGTATAAATAAAGCGTAACAGTCGGATTGGCCGCCCTGGCAACGAATGGGACCACTGTTATGGAGTTTGGATTGATATCCATTATTTGATGATATAAGTCACGACCCTGTATCACGCGCTCCGCGACCGATGAAAAAGCAGCGGTATCGGATGCATTGGCGTGCTGGGCTGAAAGAGAACTGAATGCAAAGGATGTACTGGACAGATCTGTCAATATCTCGGAATCCAGACCAATTATTATTCCCAGCCTCAATTCTCCATGTTCACCGAGGGATTCCGGAAGTGGGTTACTCGATCCAAGGTAATGATTGAATAATCCATCCTTGACCTGAATCGGCAAAAAACCGTCCGAAGACCAGATCTCGGTATCAAGAGAGTCAATTATACGGAATTTAATCGAATAGATATTATCACCCACCGGCTTGCCCGTCATGTCTGTCAGGCGGCCCTGATAGCTGATTGTTCGCGGAATTTGTGCCGGAACAGAATTGGTCAGCACAAAAAGGACAATAAAAGAGCACACAAACAATAGCAAAATGCGCCTCATAGGTCCTCCCATGAAGAGTGGTTAAAGGTTACGTAGCCTTGGAGACTACAATGTGATTAGTGACATAAATATGCCGACATATCAATCCGTAAAGACTGATAAACCCAAAGATGTAATTCTACTAAGATGTAATTATGTGGGTTGTGCTCGAAACCCAATTAATAATAGTCACTATTTGGGGTAATGTCAATATTGAAGGGGAAAAAAAACCGCCCTTATCCAAGGGCGGTTTGAATTTTTAAAAGAAATCGTAATTGATCTCAGGCGGTCGGCTGCTGGCCTTCCGGGCGCGCTTTTTTGTGGCGGGTTACTTTGAGAACTTTGCCCGCTTTGAGACAGGAGGTGCAGACTCTGATCTTTTTCACCGTTCCGTCAACGTTAGCCCGGACATTCTGAAGATTCGGATTCCAGCGCCGTCTGGTCGTATTATGAGCGTGCGAAATCGCATTTCCGAATACAGGCGTCTTGCCGCATATTTCACAAACTTTAGCCATTTTTCTATCTCCCAAAAAAATTAGAAAACTATAATAACCAAAATACCCCAAAAAGCAAGCAGATATTTGACATTTATTTAATAAATATCGGCAAAAAAGCGAAAAAACACGCCTTTTTTGGGTCTTCCGGGCATTATTTTACTTTCCTTGACACCCCCTTTTAAAACCGTTATTTTACAAAGTTGTATAAAATGGCATACTTTTATAAGATGCTGATTAAGTGATACTTCGGCCAATCTGAGGAATATATGCTGGATCTCAAATTTATCCGTGAAAACGCTGAACTGGTCAAACAAGCAGTTGTCAATAAAAATGAATCCGCCGATATCGGCAAGATTCTGGAATTGGATGAAAAGCGCCGCGCCGTGATAGGCGAGGTCGAGAAACTGAAGGCGATGCGCAACTCTGTTTCCGAACAGATTGCGGTCAAGAAGAGAAATAAGGAAGATGCCACCGAGGATATCGCCCGGATGAAAGAGGTCGGGCAGGAAATCACCGCGCTCGACAATGATCTCAGGTCGGTCATGGAGGCGCTGGACTATCACCTGTTGCGGGTTCCCAATGTCCCTCATGAGTCGGTTCCGGTCGGGCCTAATGAAGAAAGCAATGTTACTGTCAGTGAATGGGGTG
>JBFMFJ010000370.1:0-3940 GCA_040752235.1 Candidatus Zixiibacteriota bacterium
GGCGCCGGCGGTTCAGCAGGATGTTGTTATCTTCCAGAGTTCGGCGTTTAGCGGCCTGGACTCACTGATGACCAGCCGCATTCAAATCAGCACCGATGCTACCTTTACAAGCGCGCTGATCGATACCATGGTCAACTGGCGCAATGTGTACGAAGATGACGCCGCCTTTAATCCGATCAATACCAATGAAGGGGTAGATTTAGCCGTCTATACCTTCAAAAAATCGCGCTTCGTGTCAGGTCAAACCTATTACTACCGCGTGCGTTATCGTGATCACAATCTAAAATGGAGTGACTGGTCCGAGGAAACGTCATTCCAGATTGTGACGGCAGTCGATGAGGGCAAGGCAGCGGAAATTCCTGACAGCTATGAGCTGGGGCAGAATTATCCTAATCCGTTCAATCCCTCGACGATCATCGCTTATCAGATACCGAGGAACGGGCATGTCTCAATAAAAGTCTATGATGCCCTCGGCCAGGAGGTGGCAACTCTGGTGGACGAAGAAAAGCCGGCGGGAAATTATCAGGTGGAATTCAACACCGTAAATTTGAGCAGCGGCATTTATTTTTATGAGATGCGTAGCGGCGAGTTTACGACGATCAAGAAATGTTGTCTTATGAAATAGTACCAAATGTCGTAATAGTAAATGATTACTAATTGAATTAACGATTATATATTATTCCAAATTTTCTTATAACTAAAGAATAGGACCATATTTGTGAAGCGAATAATTATTTTGCTCTCTATGATGATAATCCTCTATAATGCAGAGGGAATTGCCAAGAAATATAAAGGCGGTGAATACCTCACGAAAGAGGCGTATTTGTACGGACGGTTTGAAACGCGTTGCAAACCGCCGCATGGTTCCGGATTTCTTGCGACTTTCTTCACCTTCAATTTTGAGATGCAATCCTCTGAGCAATGGAATGAAATTGCTTTTGATTTCCTGAGCCGTTACGATCATGACGTGCAGCTACTTACCATCGGTCCTGGCCAGGTTCTTCACAACAGTCATCAATGGGTTGATTTTATTTCAAGCGATGATTTTCATGATTACGGTTTCGAATGGACACCGGAATACATTGCCTGGTTTATTGATGGTGTTGAAGTCTATCGTCGGACCCAGTCCGACATTGCGGGATTCATTTATCCCCAAAAAATTGGGATGGATATCTGGCAGCCCTCCTATATCATGTGGTCCGGGCAGCTTGATGACAGAGTGTTACCGGTGTTTGCGTATTACGATTGGGCGAGCTACTCTGCATACACTCCCGATGCTGGTAACATAGGTACTGGCAATAATTTCACCCTTCAGTGGAAGGATGAATTTGATTCTTTGGATCATAATCGCTGGGAAAAGTACTCGGGTACATTTAATGGCAATAATTGTGATTTTGTTCCGGAAAATGTTGTCTTGCAAGAGGGTGCAATGATCCTGTGTTTGACAAAAGAAAGCCCATTGGGGTACATCGATCAAACTCCGCCGGCAGTTTTGTGGACTCGTACCTTGGGAAATACTATTGAACTCGGATTTTCCGAAGACGTGGAAAAAACCAGTGCTGAAAATAAATCTAATTATGTTATTAGGGACTTGGCTATTACGAATGCTACTTTGTTAATGGACCAGCGAACTGTTGTGCTGACAGTATCAGATTTGAATCCCGCCGTCAGCTATAATTTGATCGTACTTCAAGTCAAGGATAACAGCGTCAATCACAACATGATAGGCGGGCAAGTGCTCACTATTACTGCGACCACGCCATTAACTTTTCCGCTGTACATCAATGTTGGCGGCAATGCGTTCGGTGATTATCGGGGTGATCAGCTCTGGAGCCCAAATCTTGAGTATGGCCACCTGGATGGTTATGCTACCCAATGGCCGTCATCTGTTGATATTCAGGGAGTCGATAATGATACTGTTTATCTTTCTGAACTACAGGACATTGTTGAGTACCGTATTCGCGTCCCTAATGGTACCTATCGCCTGACTTTAATGTTTGCCGAAAACAAATTTACAGAGACTGGCGCGCGCATCTTTGATATTCTCGTCGAAGGTCGGGCGATTGTCACGAATCTCGATTTGATTGCTCAAGTTGGTGCACATACGGCGCACAAGCTCATTTCAGATAACGTTGTGATCGAAGATGAAATAATTGATATTCACTTCAACTATGTTTGGAACTTATCATTGTTGAACGGTATAATTATTGAACAGATAAGCACCGGTGTGAACGAAGGGTTTTTGGAAATGCCAGCAACTCGTTTCCAGGTTCAGCAGAATTATCCCAATCCTTTTAATCCGGTGACAAAAATCAGTTATCAATTACATAAGGAAAGTTACGTTACATTGAAAATTTATGACGTTCTAGGAAATCAAGTATCTGATTTAGTTAATGAGTATCAGAGTGCAGGCAATTACACAGTGAATTTTTCTTCAGCTAATTTAAAGCCGACAAGCGGAACATATTTCTACCAGATACGCGCTGGCGATTTTGTGAGTGTGAAAAAAATGATGCTAATTAAGTAAGCAGCAGCTAGTTACTAATTAAGCTGTCCTTGATTTCCTAAACTAATCATTAGTTGCGGAGAAATTGATTATATTTGTTCATGAAAATACGCCTAATTTTTGTATTAAATATCATTTCAATCTTTCTCCACAGTCAAGAACATACTGCATATAAACTATATTGCGAACAAAGCAGATTGGAAGCTTTGCAACCGATCCGACCAGGGATACCGGGCAAACAGCCGTTCTGGAATGAGAAAGCAATGATGTTCAAACATGCTCCTTCTTTTCAAAATGACATTACAAGCTGGATTGTACCCCAGCCAAAGTATTATCGTTATTCTGCTTTTTCTTTTACGGATAAAAAGTACTACACTTTTATGGGAAGTACTCCGTTTGAGTCTCTATCGCCTATTTGGGATCAGCTTCCCAACGGTGACGTTTATCTCAAAGTGGAAGCAGTCAGTATAGATGAAAAACGCCTGGTGCTGGCCGGCAGTCGGTTATTTCATAAAGCGGCTGTCTTCTGTCCGCCATATCCGGAGGCAAAATATCCTTATAAAGAAGCCTTGCTGAAAGGCTTGCATTTTATGTACAACCAGAGTCATATTAAAAGCTGGCACAAAACCGGAAAACCCGATCATAATCAGCACCAGCTTTACTGCTATTCGGCATTGGAAGTCGGCAGTGTGATTAACGCCATGTTGCTCTATCATAAAACTTTTCCGCAAAATGATACTGCCCTGGCGATTGCCGGCAAAGCCGCCGATTACCTGATTGCCAATGCTGAGCCGCCAGGCTCTCCTGTGGAATATTTCCCGCAAGTGTATGAAGGCGATAATTTGGCTGCAGGAAAATTCGGCCAAGAAATCATTATGACCGAGCCTGCTGCAACCGGCAAAACTTTTTTGGCGCTTTATGAGAGAACGGGCAATGAAAAATATTTAAATGCGGCATTGCGAATTGCTCAAACTTATGCCAAAACCCAGATGCCTTCCGGCACCTGGCCCATTAGAATCAACAAAGAAACCGGGAAGCCAACTTCGGAAGAGCTTTGCATTCCCATCGGGATCGTCAATTTTCTAAATATGATGGTTGAAAAATATCATCACGCAGCTTTGCAAGAGACGATTGATCGGGCAATAAGCTGGATCTGGGAAAAACCGATGAAAACCTTTAACTGGACCGGACAATTTGAAGATGTGGCGGCAGCAAAACCGTATCACAATCTGACCAAGTACGAAGCTTCCTGGTTTGCGCAATATCTGCTCAAAAATATGGATAGGGATGCAACCTATCTTGCATACGCCAAAGAGCTGATCCGATTTTGCGAAGACCAGTTTGTGGTGTGGGAAAAACCCGGCATCTATGATAACTGGGGCAATTCTTCGGACGGCTGGCTTATGCCGGCGGTGTTGGAACAATATTCCTGCT
>JBFMFJ010000371.1:0-3927 GCA_040752235.1 Candidatus Zixiibacteriota bacterium
CGCCGATTACCTTGGACAGCGGACCGATTGTCTTGATGTCGGCGCCACCGATCAAAGCGGCAATCCGGCCAATTTCTCCAATTACGGCTCATGGGTGGACATCGCCGCACCCGGTGTCTCAATTCTCAGCACCTATCACAACTCGGATGATCCGGTTTATGATTATATTGCCCTGATGGATGGAACATCGATGTCCTGTCCTCACGTGGTCGGTGTGGCCGCTCTGCTCGAATCATACAATTCGGCACTTACCGGGCCGGAGAAATTCAATATTATCTGCAACAACTATAAATCCTACAACCAGACCAAGTATGTCGGCGCGGGTATAGTCGATGCCCGGGCCTGCCTGGATGCGGTGCAGGGGTGTGATGTCACCGCCGATTTCAGCGGAACCCCGACCTCGGGCTGTGTGCCGCTGACCGTCAATTTCACCGATCTTTCCACGGGACCGGTTATTTCATGGGATTGGGATTTCGGTGACGGCGGTGGTTCGGCCCTGGAAAATCCCTCGCATCAGTATACCACCGCAGGGACATACACCGTTAGCCTGACGGTGACCTCATCGATTTGCGATGATACCGAAACCAAGGTCGGATATATAACTGTATCTGACGTGCCCGTGGCCGATTTTTCGGGAACTCCCACGGTCGGTTATGCTCCGCTGACGGTCGACTTTACCGATCTTTCGACCGGCAATCCGACGACATGGAGCTGGAACTTTGGTGACGGCGTGGGCACTTCAACCGAGAAGAATCCGAACTACGTCTATAATGACACCGGGATATATACCGTTACTCTCCTTGTTTCCAATGTCTGCGGATCGGATTCAAAACAGAGGATAGATTATATCACGGTTCAACAGGCACCGGAGAATTCAATGCATGTCAGCGCCATGACCGTGACCCGCACCGGTAACAGGTGGAAACAGGGGGTGGCCAACGTGACGATAGTCAATCAGAATAATACGCCGCTCCCGGGCGCAGTTGTTTACGGTTATTTCAACGCCCCCAATACCGATACCAAATCGGGCACGACCGGAAGTACCGGAGTCGCCACCATTCTGTCGGACCGCACCAGAACATATCCCTCTGATTGGTGCTTTACCGTAACTGATGTGGTATTGAGCGGATATACGTATAATTCATCGGCCAATGTCGTTACCATGGCCTGTGAAAGCGGCCCGGTTTACAAATATATACCGGATATGATTCCATCCGAATTCAGTCTCAATAATTATCCCAACCCGTTCAACCCGAACACGACCATTGAAATATATCTGCCTATTGCTTCCGAATGGAATATCAACATCTATAACATCGCCGGCCGGAAGGTCGCCGAATTCGGCGGTAACAGCGAGGCCGGCGTTATTTCGATCAACTGGGATGCGTCGCAGCAGGCATCAGGCATTTATTTCATGAAGGCCACCGCGGGAATTTATTCCGCCGACAGAAAAATGGTTCTTATGAAATAAGGTTTTTCATTGATGGGGATCGGTGATCCCGATCCCCATCTCAAAAATGGTTGAAATCATTCAAATATTATCGATACCTATTATTACTTTTTCTCCAGTATCGAGCATATCCAATATTCTCCAAATATTTTATCATTTGCTAAAATTGATGTATTTTTCAACAATGTTATATTCTCTTAATAATAAAGAGTTGATGATATTATCCGCAATAAATCAGAGACTATTCGATTATCACAAAACATGAATATCAGTATAATCCGCCGATTGGGCGGCATCATGGGGAGGTGATAACGCCGAAATAAATAATTATCCGCGATCCGATTGATTTCGCAAAGAGTTATTCATCAGGGATCACAATCAATATGCATACCACCTTGAGGGACCAACACAATCCTGCCACATAAAGAGAGGGGACAATTTTATCAATGGTAATGTGTCTGCGAAAGTATCGCGGGCATTGCAGTGCCATTCTATCTTTATACCGGAGGTTTGTAAGATGAGAAGAGTCCCCTTCCTATTATTTCTCTTAGCATCGTTTTTATTAATTGCCACTATGTCCCAGGCGGCGGTGGTTGAGAAACTCACCCTGTCGGATATGGCCAAATATTCAACCCGGATAGTCATCGGAACCATTACCGATGTTTCGAGCGCATGGAATAACGATCATACTCAGATTTACACAACGATCGTGCTCGATGTTGCAGAATCCTTGAAAGGCAAGACCGAACAAACCATCACATTCACGCAACTTGGCGGTACCGCTGAAGGTATCCGTGTCAGTGTTCCCGGATTCCCCGTATTCACCAAAGATTCGGATGTCCTGCTGTTCCTGGGGGATAGTAAAGACATGCCGACAGTCGGACTCAGTCAGGGTAAATTCGACATTTACACCGATATGAACAGCGGCGAACGGATGGTTGCCAACAACGTTTTCGGGCTGGAAACGCTGGGCGATACGCCGCTGAGTGAGCTGGGCACGGTTAATATGAGCCTGAATGAAATGAAGCAGGCAGTCAAGAGTGCCCTTGATGAATCATCGGAACAAAAGAAGTAATCGTCAGGAGGATGGAACAATGAAATCACGCAAGATCAATATATTAGTTATTGGAGCGGCGTTGATGACCATCCTGGCGGTTGGTTCATCGACTTTTGCCTATGGAACGCTTGATTATTATTACAATGATCAAATAAGGACCGAGCATTGGCCAAGCGTAAGCAATATTCCCTGGTATATGAATGATCTGACCCCGGCCTATGCATCGGCCTGCCAGGCCAGTGTGGACAACTGGAAGAATATCACCTATACCGACCTCACACACCAGTACCTGGGAACGACATCGGTCGCCTATAACTATGACGACGGCGTCAATGTCCTATCCTGGGCCGCTGACGGGCTGGTCGAATGGAACTGGGGCGCGATAGCCTTTGCCACCAACTACGTGGTCGAATCCACCGGGGAGATTTACGGTTTTGATGTCCTGATGAATCCCAAGAAGAAATGGTCATATGACGGCACCCCGAGAAATAATGAATACGAGATCGAGGCCATTTTGACGCATGAACTCGGGCATTCATGGGGCCTTTGCCATTCGATGGTGGGAACAGCGACCATGTATCCGTTCGTGTCGACGGCAAACACTTCCCAGACGACTCTGGAACATGATGATATCATCAGCCATGCCCTGGTATACAACAACGGCACCTTCCCGGGGTCCTACGCTAAATTCACCGGATCGGTGGTGCGGGGAGGGACCGGCGTTCCGGTTGCCGGAGCATGTGTCCATTCATTTCCGGAAAATGCCGGATATTACAGCGACAATATTACGAATACGTTCACCTATACAGAAGGAACATATACGCTGTATGTCCCGGCCGGGACCTACTGGCTGAGAGTCGATCCGCTTGACGGCGATCCCTCGGCTTACAGCCCCAATCGTATCAGCTATGTCCTGATGGATATAGCGGAGACCAATTTCCCGGCCGAATGGTACAACAACGGCGAAAGCAACTGTGAGGAAGACGCTCTGGTATCGACCTACTCGATTTCCTCGGGACAGACACTGTCCGGGTTCAACTTTATCACCAATGAAAACTGCACCGCCAAGTGGCCGGGTGATGCTCCGGAGCAGGCGCTTATTCCGGCCGAGTTTTCGATGGGCAATTACCCCAATCCGTTTAACCCCTCGACGATTATCAAAATGAGTCTTCCTTACGCTTCGGATTGGAGTATTTCCATTTACGATATTCTGGGCCGTAAGGTGGCCGATTTTCGGGGTTACAGCGAGGCCGGTGAGGTTTCGGTCGAGTGGGATGCGTCGGAGCAGGCTTCGGGCATCTATTTCTACAAGGGCGAAGCTTCGGAATTTTCCGGCACTCAGAAGATGCTTTTGATTAAGTAAAATAAAGCTGCGATGGCTGGAGCTTTGTGCTCCTGATGATTGAAGCAGCAATTAGCC
>JBFMFJ010000372.1:0-3926 GCA_040752235.1 Candidatus Zixiibacteriota bacterium
GCCTTTTTCGCTGCCGGCTTGGAGGCGGTTTTATTTGCCTTTTTTGCCCCTGTCTTGACTTTGGCGCCGGCCTTTGCCTTGGGTTTCGCCTTGCCTTTGGCCTTCGCCATTTTCTCTTTAATCAGTACCGGCAATTCGGTCGGAGAGGCCGCCACCGGAATATCCGCGGCATTGAGCGCCTCAACCTTCTCTTTGGCCGTACCCGAGCCGCCCGATATAATGGCGCCGGCATGTCCCATTCGTTTTCCCGGAGGCGCGGTCCGTCCGGCAATAAAGCCGACCACCGGTTTGGTCATGTGTTTCTTGATGAACCTGGCCGCCTCTTCCTCATCGGAGCCGCCGATTTCACCAATCATCACCACCGCTTTGGTCGCCGCATCCTCTTCGAACATACGAAGGACGTCAATAAAGTTGGTGCCGATAATCTGATCACCGCCGATACCGATACAGGTCGATTGTCCCAGGTCGGCGCATGTCAGCGCCCAGATCGCCTCATAGGTCAAGGTGCCGGAGCGCGAAACGACCCCGACCGGGCCCTTCTTACAGATGCTTCCCGGCATGATTCCGACCTTGGACTGACCCGGAGAAATCAGACCGGGACAGTTGGGGCCGACCAGGCGGACACCCTTGTTCTTTATATAATCATATGCCTTGAGCATATCATTGGCCGGAACGCCTTCCGTGATGCAGACAATCAGTGAGATTCCGGCATCGGCCGCTTCATAGATGGCATCGACTGCGAAGGCCGGCGGTACATAGATGACTGAGGTGTTGGCCTTGGTGGCCGCAACCGCTTCGGTCATGGTGTCGAAAACGGGAATGCCGTTGATCTTGGTGCCGCCCTTACCGGGAGTCACGCCGCCGACAACATTGGTCCCGTAAATTTTCATCTGCTCGGCATGAAATGAACCGTCACGTCCGGTTATTCCCTGAACAATAACTTTCGTTTTATTATTTATTAAAATACTCATTATGGCCTCCCTTATACCGCAATCTCGGCTTCCGCCAGTTCGATCGCTTTCTTGACAACCTCATCCAGAGTATTACCTGACTCCAGATTAACCGTCTTCAGTATCTTCTTGGCTTTGTCTTCATTCGTTCCGGTCAGCCTGACAACAATCGGTATTTCCGGTTTCAACTCTTCATAAGCCATAACAATCCCATTGGCGACATCATCGCAGCGCGTGATCCCGCCGAATATATTAATCAGGATGGAACGCACGTTCGAATCCCTGAGAATAATACGCATCGCCGTCAGCACTTTTTGCGGATTTGAGGAACCGCCGATGTCAAGAAAATTGGCCGGGTCGCCGCCATAGTGATGCACCAGGTCCATGGTGGCCATAGCCAATCCGGCGCCATTGACGATACATCCGATATTGCCGCTCAATTTGACGAACGACAGGTCGGCTTCGCGCGCCTCGATTTCCGATGCATCCTCGGCATCGAGATCACGCATCTCGGCCACGACTTTCTGGCGAAAGAGACCGTTGTCGTCAATATTGATCTTGGCATCAAGCGCCACCACCTTGCCGTCCGGCGTGGTGATCAGCGGATTGATTTCGACCAGCGAGGCATCGATCTTCCAGTAGATATTATAAAGCTTCATGAGGATGTCGGCCGCCTGCCGGACATATTTTATGTCCTTGTACAGCTTCATGGCCAGATCCCGCGCCTGGTACGACTTGAGGCCGATCGTCGGGTCAACCGCCAGCTTGAAAATCTTTTCCGGTGTCTTGGCTGCGACTTCCTCGATATCGATACCGCCGGCCGGCGAAACCATTATGACCGGCGCCTTCGAGGTCCGGTCGATGATAATGCCGACATAACATTCGGTCAGAATATCGGCCGCTTCGGTGACAAGAACCTTGTTAACTTTCAGCCCCTTGAGATCCATTCCGAGAATTTTCTGTGCCCATACGTGGGCCGCCTCGAGATTCTCAGCGTACTGAATACCGCCGGCTTTGCCGCGCCCGCCGACATGAACCTGCGCTTTTATCATGACCGGGCGTCCAATCTCCTCGGCAATTTCCACCACTTCCGCGGGAGTCGATGCAACCCGACCCTGCGGAACCGGAATTCCGGCCGCCGCAAAAATCTCTTTGGCCTGATACTCGTGTATCTTCATAAAGCCGTCTCCATTTAGTTTATTTATTACACATTCCTATTATTGTCTGTTTTCAATGTACACCCGAGCGTACTCAATCAATTTTTCCCTGACATTTTCCGATGGATCATCCAGGACAATTTCCAACAGATGATTCAGCACGGCGCCGATCAAGGGCGACTGTGGAATATTGAACAACTCCATAATATCGCGCCCGTCGATTTCCAGATCGGTGACACTGAACGGCGGCTTTCGCTCCAGTTCCGCCCGGATGTCGGCCTCGAACTGGTCCACGTCTTCGGTAGTGCCGCCCATTGCCTGCGCTTCCACATCGGCCCGTCTTAAATCGAGCAGGTCGAAAATCAATTCCTTTCCGACTCTCCGAACTAGCCGCCGGAGACCTTTGTCGGTCACTCCGGTCGTGAACATATGTTTCTCGACCAGAGTCCTGACGTTCTCGATCACTTCCGTCGAATACCGCAACCGCCTTAAAACTTTTACAGCCACCTTGGCGCCGATTGACTCATGACCATAGAATGTCGCCTTATCTTCCATAACCTGCCGGGTCTGCGGTTTCGAGATATCGTGGAACAGCGCCGCCAGCCTTAAATGAAGCACTTTCGGCGCGGCATCAATGGTGTGCAGGGTATGTTCATAAACATCGTACCGGTGATATCCGCCCGGCTGGTCAACACCGACCATATCCATCATTTCCGGAATCACATATTGCAGCAATCCCGTTCGTTCCATCAGCCGAAATCCAATCGAGGGCCTGTCCGCTCGCACAAGCATCTTATTCAACTCTTCTGATATCCGTTCCTGTGAAACGCTTGTTATCATCTCGGCGTTCTTTTTTATCGAGGCCAGAGTCTCCGGTTCGATCTCGAACTCGAATCTGGCCGCAAATTGCACCGCCCGCAGCATCCGCAGAGGATCTTCGGGAAACGAATTGGGCGATACAATCCTGATTTTCCTGTTCTTGAGATCATTCATCCCGCCATAGGGATCGATGAGATCATTGTCTTTCAAAGAAACCGCCATGGCATTGATCGTGAAATCACGCCGCAGCAGATCATCCTCGACCCTCAGATCGGGATCGAATGTCACCGAGAAATCCCGGTGCCCGATACCGGTCGAATATTCTTTCCGGGGCAGCGCAATATCAAAAGTGCGGGGCGATTCTTTATGATATTCCGTGAATTTGATGACGCCGAATGAGCGCCCGACCAGATCCACCTGTCCGAATCTTTCCAGAATTTTCGTTAAATCCCGGTATGGAATTCCGCAGACAAGATAATCCCTGTCTTTGATCTCGACATTACGATTCATCATCTTGTCTCGAACCGCACCCCCAACCTCATATATGCTGCCTGCCTTTAAAATGGCTTCAACAACCCTATCGGAAATTCCGCACATTTCTAGTCCGGCAGTATTCTTGTCCCGACGTCGCCGTCAAGCGCCCGTCCGGCATTTTCTATTGAGGTTATGATAACCTGTTTGCCCCCGCCACGTATAAACTGTATGGCTGCTTCCAGCTTCGGCCCCATCGATCCAGGCGGAAAATGCCCTTGCTTCATGTACCCTTCCACCTCCGAAACCGTCAGTGTATCCAGCCACTTTTGGTCTTTTTCGCCGAAGTTCAACGCCACTTTGTCAACCGAGGTCAGAATAATCAGAATTTCCGATGAGATTTCCCGCGCTAGAACGGCCGAAGCCAGATCCTTATCGATCACGGCGTCGAACCCTTCCAGGTTGCCCTTCTCATCGATGTAAACCGGAATGCCCCCGCCGCCAACGGCGATTACGATTGTTCCGGCTT
>JBFMFJ010000373.1:0-3910 GCA_040752235.1 Candidatus Zixiibacteriota bacterium
CTGGATGTTAATTATCTGATCACATACATTTACAGAAGCGGCCCGGCGCCCCACTGCCAGTAACGAAACGACGAGAATAAATGAATAACACAACGGGGATGGAGTCACCACCTCCACCCCCGTTTTTCTATATTAATTCAGCTACTGTAATCCTATCGCCCTCTTCCAGTGAATTTCCCTTTTTTTGTCTGACAGAGTGAAACAAGAAAAAATACCTCACGTAATAAGACTTATGTGGTTTTGGGACATTTCCATAAAAATTGATAATAACTTCAAGATATACCATTATCGGGACTAATAGGGCTGTCATAATACATTGGAGGAGAGAAAAGGTGAAAGGCAAAAAATATTCAGCGGCAATTGCAATATTGCTGATCCTTTTGGTCGGCTTTTTCCCCGGATTGGTTGAAGCTCAGGACGATTACCGACCGGTATATAACCCGACCATGCATATTGACAAAATGAACGGCGAAATCAAAATCGATGGAGAGTTGGGCGATTCCGGATGGAGTGGTGCCGGCAAGGCTGACAACTTCGCGGAACATAGGCCGGGCGATCAAACCAAACCGCCGGTGAATACGGAGGCATTTATCACCTACGATGATAAAAATCTCTATGTGGCATTTATCTGTTACGACGACCCGAAGACTATCAGGTCCACTTACTGTGATAGAGATGCCGTGGGCGGGGATGATAATATCTGCCTTTTGATAGATACTTACGGAGAGGCCACCTGGGCCTACGAATTCAATGTCAATCCGTACGGAATTCAGGGTGATTACTTATACTCAATTGACGGCGGTGAGGATGAAGCCTTTAATGCTATTTGGGAGTCGATGGGTAAAGTAACCGATTCCGGTTATCAACTGGAAATGGTTCTCCCCTTTTCCAGCCTGAGATTCCCCGACAGGCCCGAGCAAACCTGGAAAATCGATTTCTGGCGTAATCATCCTCGTGACAGCCGGCGTCAATACTCATGGGCTGCTTATGACCGTAATAATCCCTGCTGGGCCTGCCAGTGGGGTACAATTACCGGTATAAAAAATGTCGTCCCCGGTCATGGAATTGAACTACTCCCCACCGCCATCGGTTTTCAATCGGGCGGATTGGTTGATGCCGGAAATCCGAATTCGGAATGGGACAGCGACAATCCTGATGGCGAACTTTCGATAGGTGCGAAATATGCAGTAACATCAAATATGACGGCCGAGGCGACTTTAAACCCTGATTTCAGCCAGGTCGAGTCGGATGTCGCCCAGATTGATGTTAACAGTTCCTTTGCCCTCTTTTATTCCGAGACCCGGCCGTTTTTCCCGGAAGGAAGCGACCTGTTCAATACATATTTGAACGCTGTCTATACCAGGTCCATAAACAATCCTATGGTTGCCGGTAAAGTTGTTGGTCGGATCAATAAGACCAGCGTGGCGTTCCTGACGGCATATGATGAAGATTCTCCAATTATTATTCCGCTGCGAGAACGTAGCGCTCTGGGTCTGGCGGGCGAAAGTATTTCAAACATACTGAGGGTTCGCCGCGCCATGGGTGAGGAATCGCACATCGGAATTCTGCTGACGGATCGCAGATTTAACGACGACGGCTCGGGTTCGGTTTATGGCGCTGACGGCGGTATCAGGTTTATGAATAATTTCAAGTTCGAATTCCAGGCTCTGGGAAGTCATGTTAAGGAGTTGAACGAACCTGACCTTATCGACACTTCCTTGGCCGGCGGAATCGGACAGATGTATTTCGACGGTGATGCCCACACGGTCGCCCTCGATGGAGAGTCATTGAGCGGGCACAATATTTATGCAAGTCTCGAAATGGAAACGAGAAATATGAATCTTGACATCGACTACAACGAGGAAAGTCCTTCTTTTCGGGCCGATAATGGTTTTGTCTTCATGAACGAGACACGTTCCACGGAAATCAGCTGGATGTACCAGATGTATCACAATTCAAAATTGATAGATTGGTCGGGCCCGGAACTTGTTTTCGGAAAGGTATGGAAATATCGGGATGGTACCTTTAAGGATGAATGGTTTATCGCAGAATATATCGCCCAGTTCACAAAGCAAACCTATGTCCAGGTATCCGGGCTGATCAGCCGTGAGGAATTTCGAAATAAAAGATTTAACAATATCAAGCATGCCAGCCTTTATATTGAAAGCAATTTCAGTCGTTATCTTTCATTCGGATTGGATGCTACTCACGGTTATCATATAATCAGAAATGTGTATCCGCCGATTATGGGAAAGGTCCTCGAAGGCGAACTCACGATAGTCGCCAGACCGACGGAAAGGCTCAAAATTACACCAATAATAAAATACTACAAGGCGGCAAAAAAGGGATCGAATGAACTTATCGATGAAGATATTGTAATCAGGACGAAAATAAATTATCAGTTTACACGCGAGTTATACCTGAGATTTATAATGCAATATCACGACTATTACGGAACCTGGCAGTTCGATCCATTGATTACATACCAGCTGAATGCGTTGACCGTATTTTATATCGGATCTACTCACAATTTCTATGATTACGACGGTCTGGGAATGAAACAGTATCAGCAGCAATTCTTTTTTAAACTGCAATACTTGCTGCAAATCTGACGAATTTTATATATATTGGGTATCATCAAATTATTAGTCGGGAAAGGACTCAGAGCTATGCAATCGTCGATGCGAAATATTTTACGGCTGTTATTGGTGGTATTCTTATTAAGTCTTATTGCTGCTGTTTCACAGGCAGAACCGGCATTATCTCCGCCGCCCGTATCCGATATGAATATTGTGGTCGATACACTTCACGGAAAGGTCATCGAAGATGCATATCGCTGGCTTGAGGATGATAAAAGCCCGGCCACAAGAGCCTGGATTGCGGCGCAGAATGAATATACTCAGGCAATTCTGGAATCTCTGCCATATCAGAAAGAAATATCAAAAAGGCTGGCGGAATTAATAAAGACAGATTATGTCAGCACGCCCCATGAAAAGAACAACAGGTTTTTTATGTACAAGAGGGCCGCGGAACAGGATCAGTATTCCATCTATGTAAGGGATGGGCTTGACGGCAAAGACCGCCTCCTTATTGATCCGGCGCTAATCGATCCGGAAATGCTCTCAAGTGTCAATATTGTGGATATTTCAAACGACGGCGAGATTCTGGCCTATGCTATCAGGCGCGGCGGCAAGGACGAGACCTCCATCAAATTGCTGAACATCAGCACCGGAGCCGAGTTGCCCGATTCCTTTCCCGAAGCGGTGTATTTCGGTTTTTCAATGACCGGCGACAAGAATGGCATTTATTATGCCCCTCGCGAAGATAACGGTTCACATATTTATTATCACCAAATGGGAACCCCGATGTCCGAAAACAAGGTTGTGTTCGGCGGGGAATATGGCGGGGAAAGCGCATTGGGCTGCCAGGTATCGCCGAATGGCCGATATTTGATTATTACAATCTATCATGGTTCGGCGGGAAGTAATGAATATTTTTACAGGGATTTAGCCGGAGGCGATGAGATAATACCGCTGACCGAGGGGATTGAAGCGTTTTTTGAGGACAGGATGGCCGGCAATATCATGCTGCTCAAAACCAATTGGAAGGCACCCAATGGGCGGATTCTTGCCGTTGATCTTCAAAATCCGGCGCGTGAAAATTGGCGGGAGATTATTCCCGAAAATGATGCTGCGATGAAAGGTTTTTCCGCCGTCGGAGGAAAAATCTTCGTCAATTATCTCGAGAATGTTGTCTCAAAAATTAAAATATTTGATTTAAACGGGAACAACGTGGGCGAGATAGCCTTCCCTTCTCTCGGTACGGTAAGTGACATTTACGGCGACTGGGAAAGTAATAATGCTTTTTTTAATTATTCATCCTATCATATTCCGGCCACAATTTTTCATTA